>CADCUY010000139.1 GCA_902806005.1 uncultured Quadrisphaera sp.
GTCGCCGACGATCGCCTCGGCCTCGTGCAGCGCCTCGACCCCGCCCGCTCCGCCGCGGACGGCCACGACCGTGCGCAGGGCACGCGACAGGGCGCTGGGAACCCCGTGGGCCCGGCAGCGCTCGAGCTCCTCCTCGGCCAGCTCGACCGCTCGCGCCCCGTCGCCGAGCGCCTGCGCGGCCCGCGCGGCGACCGGGCGCCACGCCATGAAGCCCGGATGGTCGATGCCGAAGGAGCCCAGGTGCTCCCCGGCATCGCACGCGGCCCGCAGCGCGGTGGACGGGTCGCCGGCCGCCAGCGCGACCTGGGCTCGGGCGGCGAGCAGGAAGGCGTGGTCCAGCCGCTGCGGCGACGTCGTCCCGGCGACGCGGAGGGCCGTGGTGGCGGCCGCCCCGTCCCCGCGCTCGAGGTGGACCCGTGCGGTGAGCGACTGGACCCAGACCACACCGCCCGGGCGGCTCTCGCGGCTGGCCCGCAGCGCCTGCTCCAGATCGTCGAGCGCCGGTGTCAGCGCGCCCCGGCGGGTCCTGCACAGGGCCCGGTGGTAGCTGGCGTTCGCGAACATCAGGACCGAGCCGCGGCGCTGCGCCTCGGCCAGGGCGGCGTTGGCGATGCGCTCGGCGGCGTCGATGTCGTCCGCCGTGACCAGGGCGTGGACCAGCATCCCCATCGCCGTGCCCTGCAGGTCGCCGTCGACGAGCGGATCGTCCCGGGTCGCCCGCTCGGCGAGGGCCCTGACCTGGGCTGCCGGCCCGCCGGCCAGGGCCGTCCGCAGCGCCAGCTGCGTCAGGAGCCCGGGGTCCTCGGGCAGGCGCCCCGCCGCGGCGGCGGCGATCACCGGCGCCAGCAGCGCCTCCGTACGCCCGCGCAGGGCCACCTGCAGGGTGGCCGCCGTCAGGTACTGCCCGAGGATCCGCTCGTAGGACGGATGCTCCGGCCCGAGGTCGGCGAGCACGAGGTCGAAGGCCTGCGCGGCCCCGAGGTGGTCGCTGCGCGCGAAGCGCGCCCGGGCCAGCGCCGTGTGCGCCGCCGCCCGGGTCCCCGCGTCCGTGGCGAGCGCGAGCGCCGCCTGGATGCTGTCCTCGGCCCCGGCGTCGTTGCAGCCGACCTGCGCGGCGGCGAGCTGCAGCAGCAGGCCCGGTCGCTCCGGCGCCTGCGGTGGCTCGGCGAGCGCCCGCCGCAGCATCCGCACCGCGGTTCCGGGATCCCCCTGGGACAGCACGACGTGCGCCGCCTCCCGCAGCGTCCGGACCGTCGGTGCCCGGCCGTCCGGCCGGGAGGGCAGGAGGTGCGCGGCGACCTCGACCCCGGGGCGCCCGTCCTCGGCCAGGAGCTCGGCGGCGGCCCTGTGGGCGGCGGCGCGCGCGAAGGACGGCAGGTCGGCGTAGACCGCCCTGGCGATCAGGGGGTGCGCGAAGCGCAGCGGCTCGCCGGGCTCCAGGACGTGGCCGGCCGCGAGGGCGTCGGCGGCCTGCTCGGCCGTCGCAGGCTCGACCTGCGCAAGACGCGCGACGCGGTGCAGCACGGCGCCGTCGCCGAGGACGGCGGCGGCGGCGGCGATCCGGCGCGCCGGCTCTCCCAGGCGCCGGAGCCGGGTGAGCACCGCCTCGAGGACCGATGCCGGGACCAGGCCCTCCACGTCGGGCACCGATCCCGCGGTGGGCGGCGTCCCGGTGGCGCCGAGGGTGCGGGCGAGCTCGGTCAGGAGGAACGGGTTGCCGCCGGTCACCCGCGCGCACGCCTGCACGAACTCGGGCGCGGCGGTCCCCAGCTCGTCGGCCACCACGGTCCCGATGCCGGCCATGCTCAGGGCGGCGGGGACCAGCACCTGCCGCTCGGGATGCTCGCGGACCCAGTCGAGCACGTCCTCGCCGGCGCCGTCCTCGCCCGTCCGCACGGCGAGCACGACGGCGATCGGGAGGTCCTGCACGCGCGCCGCAAGGTGCGCCAGGAAGGCCGCCGAGGCCGGGTCCGCCCACTGGACGTCGTCGACCGACAGCAGCAGCGGCCGGACGGGGGTGCCGGACGTCAGGTGGACCGCCAGCCAGTACAGCCCCCGCACGACCGCGTGGCGGTCCTCGGACCGCGGAGCCGACGGGTCCACGATGCCGGCGGCGAGCGCCGCCTGCCCGGCGAGCAGCCGCGCCCGCTCGTCCCCCGGCGCGGCTCGGACCGGACCCGTCAGCAGCCCCCCGGCGACCGCCCACGGCACGCCCTGCTCGCGCTCGAGCGCCCGCGTGGCCGCCACGTCGATCCCGGCGCCGCGGGCGAGGGCGGCGGCCAGGGACAGCAGCCGGGTCTTGCCGATCCCGGCCGGGCCCTCGACGACGACCAGGCTGCCCGCGCCGCGACGG
>CADCUY010000140.1 GCA_902806005.1 uncultured Quadrisphaera sp.
GGGCCGGCGCCCGCGGCGCGGCCGGCGCCCTGCCGCCTCGCGCCCGGTACACCGCCGCGGTCCTGCGCGAGCTGCCCGCCTGGCGCCCGCGCGCCTACCGGCTGTCCCTCGACGGGACGGTGCTGGAGACCGAGGCCGTGCTGGTGGCCGTCGCGAGCACCACCACCTACGGCGGTGGCCTGCGGATCGCCCCCGACGCCCGCTGCGACGACGGGCTGGCCGACGTCGTCGTCGTCCGCGCCCTCTCCCGCCCGGCCCTGCTGGCGGTGCTGCCCACGGTCTTCGCCGGCTGGCACACCCGCCACCCCGCGGTCACCGTGCACCGCGCGGCGCGCGTGGAGGTGGCCCTGGCCGACCCGGGCGCGGCGCCGCTGGTGGCGCACGGCGACGGGGAGCCGATGGCCGCCCTGCCGGTGGTGTGCGAGGTGGCGCCTGGCGCGCTGCGGCTGCTCGCCTAGTCTCGGGGGGTGCCCTCACCCGCTGAGCGCTACGCGGCGTCCCGGCGCCGCACGGTGGTCGAACGCTCCGAGCTCCACCGGTTCCGCGCAGGGCTGGGCTTCGCGCTCGACCCGTTCCAGGAGCAGGCCTGCGAGGCCCTGGAGTCCGGCCGGGGGGTGCTGGTCGCCGCGCCCACCGGGGCGGGCAAGACCGTGGTGGGGGAGTTCGCCGTCCACCTGGCGCTGGCCACCGGCCGCAAGGCGTTCTACACCACCCCGATCAAGGCCCTGAGCAACCAGAAGCACGCCGACCTCTCCGCCCGCTTCGGCGCCGAGAAGGTGGGCCTGCTCACCGGCGACACCTCGGTCAACGGCGACGCCCCGGTGGTGGTGATGACCACCGAGGTGCTCCGCAACATGCTCTACGCCGACTCCCCGGCGCTGACCGGGCTCGGCCACGTGGTGATGGACGAGGTGCACTACCTCGCCGACCGCTTCCGCGGCGCGGTGTGGGAGGAGGTGATCATCCACCTGCCCGACGACGTGCTGATCACCTCCCTGTCGGCCACGGTCTCCAACGCCGAGGAGTTCGGGGCGTGGCTGGCCACCGTGCGCGGGCACACCGAGGTGGTGGTCTCCGAGCACCGGCCCGTGCCGCTGTGGCAGCACGTGATGGTGGGCACCCGGATGCTCGACCTGTTCGTCGACGAGAGCACCGGCGTGGTCGACGTCGAGACCGACGACGACCACGGCGACCGCCGCGGCGCGCGCCGCCGCGACCGCGACCACACCGCCGACGGCGCGGTGCTGGCCTCGCGGGGCACCGCGCCGCTGGCCGCGACCGCGGCCGGCGGCGGGGGCCCGAGCACCGACCTGAGGGTCAACCCCGAGCTGGTGCGCCTCTCGCGCGAGGAGGGCCGCCGCGACAAGCTGGCCGCCCGTTCCACCCCGGGGCGCCGGATGCCGCGCGACAAGACCCGCGGCCGCCCCGGCGGCGCCGCGGCGAGGCCCAAGCACACCGGGGCCTCGCGCGCGCAGGTCCTCGAGCGCCTGGACGCCGCCGGGCTGCTGCCCTCGATCACCTTCGTGTTCTCCCGCGCCGGGTGCGACGCCGCGGTGCGCCAGTGCGTCAGCTGGGGGGTGCGCCTGACCACCGCCGCCGAGCGGGCCGAGATCCGCGCCGTCGTCGACGCCCGGTGCTCGGAGATCCCCGAGCACGACCTGGACGTCCTCGGCTACCACGAGTGGCTCGAGGGCCTCTCCCGGGGCGTCGCCGCCCACCACGCGGGCATGCTGCCGACGTTCAAGGAGGTCGTCGAGGAGCTGTTCTCCCACGGTCTGGTCAAGGCCGTCTTCGCCACCGAGACCCTGGCGCTGGGGATCAACATGCCCGCCCGCTCGGTGGTGCTGGAGAAGCTGGTCAAGTTCAACGGCGAGTCCCACGTCGACGTCACCCCCGGCGAGTACACCCAGCTCACCGGCCGGGCCGGGCGCCGCGGCATCGACGTCGAGGGCCACGCGGTGGTGCTGTGGCAGCCCAGCCTCGACGCCGAGTCCGTCGCCGGGCTGGCCTCGACCCGCACCTACCCCCTGCGCTCGAGCTTCCGCCCGACGTACAACATGGCCGTCAACCTCGTCGCCCAGGTCGGGCGCGCCCGGGCCCGGGAGGTGCTGGAGACCTCCTTCGCCCAGTTCCAGGCCGACCGCGGCGTGGTCGGGATGGCCCGGCAGCTGCGCGGCCAGCAGGAGGCGCTCGCCGGGTACGCCGCGTCGATGACCTGCCACCTGGGCGACTTCGCCGAGTACGCCGCGATCCGCCGCCGGATCAGCGACCAGGAGAGGGACGCCAGCCGCGCCGCGGCCCGCCGCCGCCGCTCCGACGCGGTCGCGGCCCTGGAGGCGCTGCGCGTCGGCGACGTCATCGCCGTGCCCGCCGGCAAGCGCGCCGGCTACGCGGTGGTGCTCGACCCGGGCCTGACCGCGGGCCTGGAGGGCCCGCGCCCGACGGTGCTCACCGCCGAGACCCAGGTGCGCCGCCTCACCGTCGTCGACGTCCCGACCCCCGTCACCCCGGTGGCCCGGGTGAGGGTGCCGACCTCGTTCGACCCCCGCAGCGCCCCCTCGCGGCGCGACCTGGCCGCCGCGCTGCGGGCGGCGCTCGCCGACGGCACCGCCGAGCCGCCGCCGTCGCGGGCGCGGGGCCGGCGCGGGCCGGGCGACGCCGAGGAGGAGGTGGCGCTGCTGCGCCGCCAGATGCGCCAGCACCCGTGCCACTCCTGCCCCGAGCGCGAGGACCACGCCCGCTGGGCGGAGCGGTGGGCCGCGATGGAGCAGGACGCGCGGGCCACCACGGCCCGGATCGAGGGCCGCACCGGCACCATCGCGCGCACCTTCGACCGGGTCTGCGAGCTGCTGGTCGACCTCGGCTACCTCGAGGCCGCCGACGACGCGGACCCCGCCCTGGACGGCGTCGCCGGGCCCGGGGCGGGTGGCGCCGCGGCGCTGCCCACCCGCGGCGGGGAGCTGGCCGTCACCGCCGCCGGGCAGCGGCTGCGCCGGGTGTACGCCGAGAAGGACCTGCTCGTCGCCCAGTGCCTGCGCGAAGGCACCTGGTCCGGGCTGGACGCCGCGGGGCTGGCCACGGTGCTCTCGAGCATCGTCTACGAGGCCCGCCGCGAGGAGGGCCCGGCGTCCGCGCGCCACCCCGGTGGCAGCGAGGTGGCCACGGCGCTGGAGCGCACCGTGGAGGTGTGGTCGCTGCTGCACGACCAGGAGCGCGCGCACAAGCTGCCGACGACGTCCGAGCCCGACCTCGGGCTGGTCTGGCCGGTGCACCGCTGGTGCCGCGGGCAGAGCCTGGAGACGGTGCTCGACGCCGGGCCCGAGGACCTCGCCGCCGGCGACTTCGTGCGCTGGTGCCGCCAGCTGCTGGACCTGCTCGACCAGGTGGTCGCCGTCTCCGCGGCCACCGGCGACGCCGAGGGCGCGGCCCTGGCCCGCACCGGGCGGGCGGCGGCCGCGCTGGTCGACCGCGGGGTGGTGGCCTACTCGGCCGGCTCCACGCGGGCGGTGGCCGGCTGAGCCCCGGCTCGCCCGCGGACCGGCTCGAGCTCGACGTCGCGGCGCTCGGGCCGGGCGGCGCCTACCCGTGGCTGACCGCGACGGTGCTGCCCCGGCCGATCGCCTGGGTCTCCACCCGCTCCGCCGCGGGGGTCGACAACCTCGCGCCGCACTCGTTCTTCACCGTGGCCTCCGCGCACCCGCCGGTGGTCTCGTTCACCTCGGTGGGCACCAAGGACACCCTGCGCAACGTGCGGGCGACGGGGGAGTTCGTGGTCTGCCTGGCGGGGCGGGCGCTCGCGGAGCACGTGAACGCCACCGGCACCGACCACCCGCCGAGCACCAGCGAGTTCGACGCCGCCGGGCTGGTCCGGGAGCCCAGCGCGGCCGTGGCGCCGCCCCGGGTGGCGGGCTCGCCGGTGGCGCTGGAGTGCCGGGCCGCGGGGGAGGCCGCCTTCGGGGACAGCACCGTGGTCTTCGGCCAGGTCGTGCACGTGGCGGTGGCCCGCGCGGTCCTCGCCGACGACGGGCTGCCCGACCCCGCGCTGCTCGACCCGGTGGCCCGGCTCGGCCGGGACCAGTGGACCGCCCTCGGCGAGGTCTTCTCGCTGCGCCGGGTGCGCCTGCGGCGCTGAGGCCCGTCCCCGGCCCTCGTCACGGTCCTCGTGGGCGGCCTGGCGCAGGATGTTGCGCCTGCCCCACGAGAGGGCCCGTTCCGTGGGACGGACGCAACAACCTGCGCACGGGGGGCGGCCTGAGGGCCGCACAGCCGCTGCTGTGGCGATCGTGGCGGCCCGTGCCTAGCGTCGACCGCATGAGCCAGCGCTCGACGGAGGACAAGTACACCGACCCGGCCCTGCGCGCCCGCCTCAAGGACGAGGTGCAGGCCGGTGACAAGGGCGGCAAGCCCGGCCAGTGGAGCGCCCGCAAGGCGCAGCTGCTCAAGCACGAGTACGAGAAGGCCGGCGGCGGCTACAAGGGCGGCAAGGACGAGACCCAGCAGCACCTGAGCCAGTGGACGAAGGAGGACTGGCAGACCTCCGACGGCTCGGCCGACGCCCGCACCGGCGAGGAGCCCGAGGGCGCCGGCGCGTCCAAGCGGTACCTGCCGAAGAAGGCCTGGGAGGAGATGTCCGAGGACGAGAAGCGGGCCACGAACCAGGCCAAGGCCGAGGGCGCGGAGCACGGCGAGCAGCACGTGGCGAACACCCCGGGCGCCAAGGACGCCGGCCGGCGCCACCGCGACGGCGGGTCGGGGAAGGGCGGGTCGTCGAAGGAGCCGTTCGACGGGTACGACGACCTGACCGCCGCCGAGGTCGGCAAGCGGCTGGGCGACCTGGACGAGGAGGGCCTGCGAGCGGTCCGCGACTACGAGCACGCCCACGACGAGCGCAAGACCGTGCTCGAGCGGGTCGAGCGCAAGCTCGGCTGACGCGGGCGGGGGCTCAGCCCGGCGGCGCGGCGTCGAACGCCGCGAGCAGCCTGCCCACCGAGGAGGCCGCGCCCCACCGCTGGGCCAGGGCGTCCAGGCGCTCGCGGTCGACGCCGTCGCCGAGGTGCCCCTCGCCGGGCGCCGGCGGCAGGGCGGGCACGTCGGCGTCGCGCAGCACCCGCACCACCCGGGGGGCGACGTCGAGGTAGGCCGCGGCCTCGGCCAGGCGCCGCCGCTGCGCAGGGGTGACGTGCCGGTCGCCGTCGAGCACGGCCTGCAGCACCCCGGTGAGGTCGCCGTGGCGGGCCAGCAGCGCGGCGGCGGTCTTCTCCCCGATCCCCGCGACCCCGGGCAGCCCGTCGCTGGGGTCGCCGCGCAGCACGGCGAGGTCGGCGTAGGCGTCGCCGGCGCGAGCCGGGTCGAGGCCGTAGCGCTGCGCCAGCTCCGCGGCGTCGACGACGTCGGCGTCCTTGACCCCGCGGCCGATCCACACCACCCGCACCCCCGCCCCGCCGGCGGCGGCGTCGTCGACCAGCTGCAGCAGGTCGCGGTCGCCGGAGACGACGTCGACCCCGGTGCCCGCGGCGGCCGCCCGGGTGGCCAGGGTGCCGATGACGTCGTCGGCCTCGCAGCCGGACGCTCCGATGCGGGGGACGCCGAGGGCCTCGAGCAGCTCGGCGATGGCCTCGACCTGGGGGCCGAGGCCCTCGGGCACCTCCTCGGCGACGACCGCGCCGCCGTCCGTCGCCGCGCCGCTCTCGGGGCCGCCGACGACGCGGTGCGCCTTGTACGAGGGCAGCAGGTCGACCCGCCACTGCGGGCGCCAGTCGTCGTCCCAGCACGCCACCAGCTGCGCGGGGCGCAGTCGCGCGGTGAGCATCGCGACCATGTCGAGGAACCCGCGCACCGCGCCGACCGGGGTGCCGTCGGGGGCGGTGATGGTGGAGGGCAGGGCGTGGAACGCGCGGAAGTACAGGGTCGCGGCGTCGAGGAGCACCAGCCGCCCGTGCAGGTCCGCCGTGGTCATCCCGGTGATCCTGCCAGCCGCCCGCCCCGGGCCGCTGCCCCCTGAGCCGGTCGGGCGGTGGCGTCAACTCCGTTGCCCGGGGTCGTCCGGGGTCGGCATCCTGGCCCGCGTGAGCACCGACGCCCCGACCGCCCCGACCACCCCTCAGCCGCTGCCGGGCGGGGCCAGCGCCCCCGACGGGTACCAGCTGGTGACGCTGGGCCCGGACGACCGGGACGCGTACCTCGGCGTCGACGTCCTGGCCTTCGGTCAGCCGGACCTCGAGGACCCGCCGGTGCCCGTGGACTGGTCGCGGGCGGCCGGGGTGCGCACCACCCCGGCGGACGGCGCCGCCGGCGAGCTCGCGGCGGTGCACGCCTCCTACCCCTTCGACCTGCCCGTGCCCGGCGCCCGCCTGCCGGCAGCGGGGCTGACCTGGCTGAGCGTCCACCCCCTGCACCGCCGCCGGCGCCTGGCCTCGGCGATGATCGCCCACCACCTGCAGCGCACCGCCGCCCGCGGGGAGCCGCTCTCGGTGCTCACCGCCAGCGAGGCCTCGATCTACGGCCGCTTCGGCTACGGCTCGGCCGCTCCCGTGGTCACGGTGACCGTGCCCCGCGGGGCGGCGCTGCGCCCGGTGCCCGGCAGCGAGCGGCTGACCACCCGCCTGGAGCGGGCCGACGCCACCCGGCACGCCGCGGTCGTGCACGCCGTCCACACCGCCGCCGGCGCCGCTGGGCCCGGCCGTCCCGGCTGGGCCCCCCGCAGCACCCCGGCCCTGCAGGAGGCCTTCTTCTGGGACCCGCCGGGCGAGCGCCACGGCGCCGAGGCGCTGCTGCTGCTCACCGTGAGCGATCCCGGCGCCGAGGACGCGGGTCACGGGACGCGCGCCCACGCCCTGGTCGCCCGCACCCCCACCACGGTCGGCGGCGACCTCGACCGGGTGCGGGTGCGCGAGGCCGCCGCCGTCGACCCCGCCGCGGCCCGCGCCCTGTGGGGAGTGCTGCTCGACCTCGACCTGACCACCGTCGTCGAGGCCCGGCTGCCCGTCGACGACGCCCTGCTCCACCAGCTCGTCGACGCCCGCTCGGCCAGGCCCGTCGTCCGCGACCAGGTGTGGGTGCGCCTGGTCGACCTGCCCGCGGCGCTCGCCGGCCGCCGCTACCCGGCCCCGGTCGACGTGGTCCTGGAGGTCACCGACGCCCTGCTGCCCGCCAACGCGGGGCGCTGGCACCTGGTCGGGGGCCCGCAGGGCGCGCAGGTGACGCGCACCGGCTCCGAGGCGCACCTGGCCCTCGACGTCCGCGACCTCGGGGCCGCCTACCTCGGTGGGGTGGGCCTGGCCGCGCTCGCGGGCGCCGGGCTGGTCCGCGAGCTCGTGCCCGGCACCCTGGCCCCCGCGTCGACCGCGTTCGGGTGGCCGCTGGCCCCGGCGTGCTCCTGGACGTTCTGAGCGCCCCGGCCCCACCGCCGCACTCCGCGCCGTCCGACCCGGGAGGCACACTGGAGGGGTGAGTGCGACCGCCCCCGAGCGCTCCCGCGTGCTCTACCGCGGCGGCAGCGTCTACAGCCCCGCCGACCCCTTCGCCACCGCCGTGCTGGTCGAGGGCCCGGTGGTGGCCTGGGTCGGCTCGGACGACGCCGGCGCCGGCCAGGCGCGCCTGGCCCCGACCGAGGTGGTCGACCTCGACGGCGCCCTGGTCACCCCCGCGTTCGTCGACGCGCACGTGCACGTCACCGAGACCGGGCTGGCGCTCGGGGGAGTGGACCTCTCCGGCGCCACCAGCGGCGCCGCGGTGCTCGAGGCGGTGGCCGCCGCCCACGCCGCCCGCCGCGCCGACGGCACCGCCGCCGGCCCGATGCTCGGCCACGGCTGGGACGACACCGCCTGGCCCGACGCGCCGCCCACCCTCGAGCAGCTCGAGCGCGCGGCCCCGGGGGCGGAGGTCTACCTCTCCCGGGTCGACGTGCACTCGGCGCTGGTCTCCCCGGCCCTGGCCGACCGCGCCGGGCTGCCCGCCCTGGGCGCCGGGCACGGCTGGGACGGCACCGCCCGCATCGAGCGCGAGGCCCACCACGCCGCCCGCGACGCCACCCGGGCGCTCACGGCGGCCCA
>CADCUY010000141.1 GCA_902806005.1 uncultured Quadrisphaera sp.
AGGCCCGCCGCCGCCGCCCCGCCGCCCAGGGCCCCGAGCAGGCCGCGCCGCGAGAGCCGGGCGCCGGTCCGTGCGCCGTCCACGCTCAGGCGCCCGAGCCCGAGCCCGCAGCGGCGGCCGCCAGGCGCGACAGCGGCTCGGAGAGCCCGTCGACGACCCGGGCCAGCTCGCGCCGCTGGTCCTCGCCCACGGTGTCGTAGCTGACGTAGCCCCCGGGGGCGGCCGGGTCGCGGTACGGCTCCAGGGCCGCGCGGACGTCGGCGAACCGCGCGTCCAGCTCGGGCAGCAGCTCCGGGTCGTTGGCCTCGACCAGCGGGCGCAGCACGTCGAGGGCGGCGCCCGCTCCGTCCACGTTGGCCTCGAAGTCGACCAGGTCGGTGTGGCTGAACGCCTCCTCCTCGCCGGTGACCTTGCCGGTGGCCACCTCGTCGAGCAGCTCCTTGGCGCCGTTGCCGATCGAGGCGGGGGTGAGGGCGGCGTTCGGCGTCCGCTGGGCCAGCTCGCCGACGTCGGCCAGCAGCTGGTCGGCGACCGGCACCACCGACGCCAGGTCCTCGCCGGTCCACAGCGCCTTCTCCAGGCGGTGCCAGCCGGTGAACGCCTCGCCCGCGGCCAGGTCGGCCTCGCGGGCGTCGATCCGCGGGTCGAGGTCGCCGAAGCTCTCGGCCACCGGCTCGATCGACTCCCACGGCACCCGGCTCGGGGCGTACAGCGCCTTCGCGGCCTCGACGTCGCCGGCCGCGACGGCGTCGCGCAGGGCCGCGACCAGCGGCACGGTCTCGTCGGCCCGGGCCTGGGCGTAGGCGCGGTACGCGTCGACGGCCGCCTGCTCCTGCGCGGTGAGCGAGGCGTCCTCGCCCGTGACGGTCACCGGCGTGCGGATGCCCTCGCCGACCATGCCGGGCTTGCACGCCACCTCGTAGTCGCCCGCGGTGAGGTCGACGGTCAGGTCGTAGGCCGTGCCCGGGCCGATGTTCTCCTTCTCGGTGACGATCCGCGTGAAGCCCCCGTCCGCCGACTGCGCGGGCGCGTAGACGTAGACCTCGTTGACCACGCTGCCGTCGTTGGTGATCGAGAACGTCGTGATGCCGCTGTCCAGCTCGGTGCTGGAGAGCTCGCAGGCGTCGTCGGTGGCGCGCACCGCGACGGCGGGGGCGCCCGTCCCGCCGTCCGCGCCCGCGGGGGCGGGGTTGTCCTCGAGGATCGCGCCGCACCCGGCCAGGGGGGCGGCGAGCAGGGCGGCCCCGCAGGCCAGGGCGGTGCGGACGGTGGGGCGCGGCGCGGTCATCGGGTCTCCAGCGAGGGCAGGCGGTCGGCGGTGACGGGGGCGGCGGCGGGCGCCGTCGCGGGGCGCTGCGGGCGCAGGTACAGGGCCAGGACCGGGACGACGTAGGCGAGCCAGGCGATCGCCTCGAGCCAGGTGGTGGCGGGGGAGAAGTTGAAGATCCCCTTCAGGAGGGTGCCGTACCAGCTCGACGGCGGGACCTGCGCGCTGACGTCGAAGGCCAGGACGGTCAGGCCCGGCAGGATCGCCGCCTCCTGGAGGTCGTGGACGCCGTAGGCGAGGATCCCGCCGGCCACGACGACGAGCCCGACCCCGGTCCAGGTGAAGAAGCGGCCCAGGTCCAGGCGCAGGGCCTGGCGGTAGAGCAGCCACCCCAGCCCGGCGGCGACGGCGATGCCGAGCAGGGTGGCCGCGAAGGGCAGCCACCCGCTGCCGGCGTTGCGGGCCGCGGCCCAGACCAGGAAGGCCGTCTCCAGGCCCTCGCGGCCGACCGCGAGGAACGCCGTCACGGCCACGGTGAGGAACCCGGCGCTCGCGGCGTCGCCGATGGTCGAGCGCAGGTCGGCGGCCAGGTGCCGGGCGGCGCGCCGCATCCAGAACACCATCCACGTCACCAGCGCCACGGCGACGATCGACAGCGTGCCGCCGATCGCCTCCTGGGCCCGGAAGGTCAGCGTCTGGGGCCCGAAGGTCAGGGCCGCGCCGACGCCGAGGGCGAGCACCACCGCGGCGGCGACGCCCGCGGCCACGGCGGGCAGCCGGTGGCGGGCCCCGCTCTTGACGAGGAAGGCGACCAGGATGCTGACGACCAGGGTCGCCTCGAGGCCCTCGCGCAGGCCGATCAGGAGGTTCGCCAGCACGGTCAGCCCACCCTCTCCCATTTACGCTCAACCACCGAGCGGGATGAGGTGAGGGCAGCCTAAGTCAGCCGGTGGCCGCCTGGGAACCCGCGGCCGGCAGCCCGTCGGGTGACCCCGGTCCCACCGCCCCGTCGGCCGGCGTCGAGGGGATCGGCGTCGAGGGGGCGGCCGCGCCGCGGGCCAGCGCCGCGGCCAGCGCCGCGG
>CADCUY010000142.1 GCA_902806005.1 uncultured Quadrisphaera sp.
GCCCCCGCGGGCGCGGCCGGGGCCGGGCGCGCCACAGGCGCGGTCCAGGAGGTCGCCTCCTCCACCGCGGCCCGCACCGACCCGGCGGGCCCGCCTCCGTCGGCGCGGGCCGGGTCGGCGCCGGCGGGCCCTCCCGCGGGACCGTCGAGGGCCGTCCACGGCAGGCGGACGACGAACCGGGTGCCGGTGCCCACCTCGCTGCCGACCTGCACCGACCCGCCCTGCAGCTGGGCCAGCTCGCGCACCACCGCCAGGCCGATGCCCGTGCCCTCCTGGCTGCGCGAGCGGGAGCCGACCACGCGGTGGAACCGGTCGAACAGGCGCGGCAGCTCGGCCTCGGGGATGCCGACGCCGGTGTCCTCGACCTCCAGGCGCACCTCGGCGGCGTCGCTGGCCAGGCGCACCGCGATCCCCCCGACGAAGGTGAACTTCAGCGCGTTCGAGAGCAGGTTGCCGACCACCTGCTGCCAGTGCTCCGGGTCGAGCGCGACGGCCCGGGGCAGCGGCGGGCACGAGACGTCGAGGCGCAGCCCGGCGCGCTCGACCGCGGCGCGGAAGCTGCTGGCGACGTCCTCGGTGAGCCGGGCGAGGTCGACCTCGGCGCGCCGGGCGACCGTGCGCCCGGCCTCGAGGCTGGAGAAGGTCATGAGGTTGTTGACCAGCTTCAGCAGGCGCCGGGAGCCGCGCACCGCGGTCTCGACCCGTTCGCGCTGGACGGGGGGCAGCGGTGCGGCGTCGTCGGCGAGCGCGTCGTCCAGGGGGCCGAGCATCAGGGTCAGCGGCGTGCGGAACTCGTGGCTGACGTTGGTGAAGAAGCTGGTCTTGACCCGGTCGAGCTCGGCCAGGGCCTGCGCGCGGGCCCGCTCGTCCTCGTAGGTGCGGGCGTTGCGCACGGCCACGGAGACCTGCTGGGCCAGCAGCCCGAGGAACGAGCGGTACTCGTCGTCCAGCGCGCGGTTCGGGCTGACCCCCACCAGCAGCACGCCCAGGGGCTGGTGCCGGTCGGCCGAGGGCAGGGGCAGCGCCAGCGCCTCGCGCACCCGGTCGCCCCACGGCCCCCCGGGCACCTCCAGCCGGGCGGCGCTCGCGGACGCCGCCGGGCCGGACCCGGCGGCGGCCCGGGCCAGCCCCCAGTCGTCGTCGCCGGTGGCCGCCACCGCCTCGGGCAGGTCGGCCACCGAGGAGGCCGCGCGCCGCAGGTCCGAGCCGGAGCGCAGGTACAGCCCGGCGAAGGGCACGTCGAGGGGGTGCTCGGCCACCGCGGCGACCAGCGCCGCGCAGGTGCGCTCGACCGAGGGGGTGCCGACGTCCAGCACCGACAGGTCGCGCAGCAGCTGGAGGCGGCGCTGCCCCACCACCTGCTCGGTGACCTCGCTGCACACGGTCAGGACGCCGCGGGTGACGCCCTGGTCGTCGCGCGCCGGGGCGTGGCTGACGCTGAAGTACGCCTCCTCGCGGTACCCCGCGCGCTCGAGCAGCAGCTGCAGGGCGGGCACCCAGCTGGCGACGCCCGTGTCGACGGCCTCGGTGATCAGGGGGCCGAGCACCGGCCACCCCTCGGCCAGGGTCACCCGCACGTCGCCGCCCATCGCCGCGGGGTGCTGGTCGCCGATCAGCGCGGAGTAGGCGTCGTTGTAGAGCTGGGTGTACTGCTCGCCCCACAGCAGGAGCATCGGGTAGCGCGAGGACAGCACCGTGCGCACGGCCCCGCGCAGGCTCTGCGGCCAGCCCTCCGGCGCGCCGACGGGGGTGGCGCCCCAGTCGAGCCCGGCCATCAGCCGCCCGGCCGCGGTCGACCGGTCGAAGAGGGGGTGGGCACCGGTCACCGGACGCATGGTGGCACCCCGGGCCGGGACGGCGTGCCCGACCCGGTGACGCGGGCGGGTCAGGGCCGGCGGTCCCGGCGCCCGCCGCGCCGCCCGCGCACGACCAGCAGGGCGCCCGCCACGGCGATCAGCGGGCCGAGCACCGTCCACGTGGTGGTGCCGCTCATCACGCTGCCCCCGATCAGGCCCACGCCCTGCAGGGTGAACAGCACGCCGAGCAGGAGCACCACGACGCCGGTGAGGACGAGCGCGGAGCGGGTCACGAGCGCACGGCGCCGGGGGTCATGGCCCCATCGTCGTCCCCGGCGCCCGGCGGGGGTGGACCGGGGGGCGCGCGGCGCGCATCATCGAGCGGTGCCGGACGACCGCGACCCCACCGCCGACGACCCGCTGCCGCAGGACGGGCCGCCGCACGACGGGCCCGACGCCGACCCGCCACCGGCGTCCGAGCCGACCGCCCAGCCCGCGTCCGGGCTGGCCGTGCGCCCGGCGGCGGCCCCGCTCGAGGGCACCGTCGACCGCG
>CADCUY010000143.1 GCA_902806005.1 uncultured Quadrisphaera sp.
GCGCCCGGCGCGGCGCTGCACGGCCACCAGGGCCCGCAGCTCCCAGGAGCGCAGGCCGGTGAGCGGCACGACGGGCGCGGTGGCCTCACGGGCGGGGGGTGTGGGGGGCACGGGGTCTCCGAGGACGGCGGGCAGCGGCGCTGACGAGGGTAGCCGCGCGTCGCGTCGCAGGCCGTCGGTGCGGGAAGCTCGCCCCGCGGGGGTGATCGGCCGCGTCCTCCCCCCGAGGCCTCGACCTTCGTGCGACCCTCGCTCCGTGCTCGCCGTGCGTAGTCGATCAACACGTGCTGGGGCCGGTGCGCCCGTCGTCCGCCGGGCGCGCAGCGCGCTCGTCGCCGTCCTGGCGGTGGCCCTGGCCACCTCCTCGGCGGTGCTGGCCGCCGCGCCCGCCCAGGCCGCGACCACCGTCGGCTTCGCCGGCCACGGCTGGGGCCACGGCCGCGGGCTGAGCCAGTGGGGGGCCTACGGCTACGCCGTGGACCGCGGCTGGGACCACCGCCGGATCCTCGACCACTACTACGGGGGCACCTCCGAGGGCACGATCGCCGACGACGAGGTGTCGGTGCGCCTGGTCGGCGTCACCGGCCAGGACCTCATCGTGCTCACCTCGAAGCAGGACTTCGTGGTCGAGGGCACCCGGGTGCCGGGGGGCAGCGGCGCGGTCTTCCGCCGCACCGGGGGCACGTGGAGCTTCACCACCCGGGCCGACGGGTGCTTCGGCGCCGACGCCCCCGGGGCCCGCGACGTCGGCCGCGCCCCCGCGGTGTGGCTGCCCACCGACCCCGGCGACGACCGCTCGCGGATGTTCCGCGTCTGCAACACCGACCGCCCCTACCGGGGCAACTTCCGGCCCGTGGTCGACGCCGCGGGCACCTCCCACCTGGTCAACCACGTGCCGATCGAGAGCTACCTGCGCGGCGTGGTGCCCCGGGAGGCCTCGGCCTCGTGGGGCGACGCCGCGGGCGGCCGGGGCATGGCGGCGCTGCGGGCCCAGGCCGTCGCCGCGCGCTCGTACGGGCGGGCCGAGGCCCGCACGTCCTACGCGCAGAGCTGCGACACCGACAGCTGCCAGGTCTACGGCGGGGCCCTGAACGAGGACCCGCGCACCGACCGGGCGATCGCCGAGACCCGCGGCCAGGTGCGCCGCCTGGCCAGCGGGGCGGTGGCGCGCACGGAGTTCAGCGCGTCGTCCGGGGGCTGGACGGCGGGCGGGGTGTTCCCGGCCGTCGAGGACCTCGGCGACACCCGAGCGCCCCGCCACGACTGGACGCTCACGGTGCCGGCCGAGCGGATCAGCGCGGCCTGGCCCTCGATCGGCGAGTACCGCTCGATGACCGTGCTCGACCGCAACGACCTCGGCCGCGACGGCGGGCGGGTGCTCTCGGTGCGGATCACCGGCGCGAACGGGTCGGTGACGACCACGGGCGACGCGGTGCGCTCGGCGCTGAGGCTGTGGTCGAACTGGTTCACCCCGGTGCAGCCCTCGGAGACCATGTGGATGCTGCGGACGACCACCTCGGGCGGGAACCCCGAGGCGCAGCTGCGCTACGGCGGGCCGAACGACACGACGCTGGCCTGCGACTTCGACGGCGACGGGCGCGACGGGCTCACCGTCTACCGGGCCGGGGCCTGGGACGCGCGGGTGGCGCTCAGCGAGGGGCGTCCGGACGCGAGCGTCAGCTACGGCGGGCCGGCGATGCGACCGGTCTGCGGCGACTGGGACGGCGACGGCCAGGACGGCATCGGGGTCTACGAGCCGGCGACGGGCCGCTGGTTCCTCAAGGACCACTTCGCCCCGGGCCGGGCCGACGCGATCGTCCAGTACGGCTGGAGCGCGGCGATCCCCGTGGTCGGCGACTGGGACGGCGACGGCCGTGACACCCTCGGGGTCTACGCCGCGGGCACCTGGCTGCTGCGCAACGCCAACACGCCCGGGGCCCCCGACGTCAGCACGCAGTACGGCTACGCGGGAGCGCTGCCGGTGCCCGGCGACTGGGACGGCGACGGGCGCACCAGCATCGGGATCCACGACCGCGGGCGCTGGCTGCTGCGCGACTCCACCGGCCCGGGGAACCCCGACCGTGCGCTGGACTACGGCGCGGCGGGGTACCTGCCGATACCGGGTCGGTGGGGCGGCCCCGCCGACGGCGTGGGCGTGAGCGTGCCCGTCCTCTGACCGGGGGCCGGACGCCGGGCGCCCCGCCCGAGCGGCCCGCCGCCCGGCGCCGTGCACCGACCCGGTGCTGACCTGAGGAGCTGCAGTGCGCACCACGAGCCCGACCGCCCGACCCGCCCCCCGGCCGCGGCGGCGCCGCCTCGCGTGGCCCGCCCGGGTGGCCGTCGT
>CADCUY010000144.1 GCA_902806005.1 uncultured Quadrisphaera sp.
CACGACGGCACCCAGAACCGCCTCGTGGCCGTGACGGTGCTGCTCGGCGCGGCCCGACGGGCCGTGGCCCGCGACCCCGCCGCCGCCGACGACCTGCTCGAGCGCGCGCAGGGCGCCGCCGAGCAGGCCCTGGCCGAGCTGCGCGCCGTCGCCCGGGGGATCCTGCCGCCCGTGCTGGTCGACCGGGGGCTCGAGGGCGCCCTCGCCGGGCTGGCCGCCGGCTCCCCGGTGCCCTGCCGGGTCGAGGCCGACCTGCCGGCCGCGCTGGGCCGGTGCGCGGCCTCGGTCGAGGCGACGGCGTACTACGTGGTGGCGGAGTCGCTGACCAACGTCGCCCGCCACAGCGGGGCCTCCGAGGTGGCCGTCACCGTGCGCCGGCGCGGGCCGCTGCTGCACGTCGCGGTCGTGGACGACGGGCTCGGCGGCGTCGACCCCGCTGCCGAGCGCCGCGGGTCGGGCCTGGCGGGGGTGCGCCGCCGGGTGCAGGCCCACGACGGCGCCCTGACCGTGACCAGCCCGCGCGGCGGGCCGACCCGGGTGGAGGTGCAGCTGCCGTGCGGATCGTGATCGGCGAGGACGACGCGCTGCTGAGGGAGGGCCTGGCGCTGCTGCTGCGCGCCGAGGGCCTCGACGTCGTCGCCACCGCCGCGGACCGCGACGAGCTGCTGTCCGCCGTGGGGGAGCACGCGCCGGACGTCGCGATCGTCGACGTCCGCATGCCGCCGACCCACACCGACGAGGGCATCGTCGCGGCGGTCGAGGCCCGCCGCCGCCGGCCCGCCCTGGCGGTGCTGGTGCTGTCGGCCTACGTCGAGCAGGCCTTCGCCACCGAGCTGCTCGTCGGCGGCACGGCGGGCCTGGGGTACCTGCTCAAGGAGCGGGTGGGGCGGGTCGCGGAGTTCCTCGACGCCCTCCACCGGGTGGCGGCGGGCGGCACCGCGATCGACCCCGAGATCGTCGGGCAGCTGCTGGCCCGCACCCGCGCCGACACCGCGCTGCAGCGCCTGAGCGCTCGTGAGCGCGAGGTGCTGGCCCTGATGGCGGAGGGCCTGGGCAACACCGCCGTGGCCCAGCGCCTGTTCGTCACCGAGGGGGCGGTGCACAAGCACATCCGCAGCATCTTCGCCAAGCTCGACCTCGATCCCAGCGACAGCACCGACCGGCGGGTGGCCGCGGTGCTGCGCTACCTCGAGGACGTCCGGCGCCGCGGGTGACCGGGGCCCCGGGACCAGGGCCCCGCGCGTCAGTCCGCCGGGCAGAGCGCCGTGTCGACGACCTCCTCCACGTGCTGCGCGGGCTCGAGCTCGGTGGGCAGCGCGGTGACGGCGACCAGGGCGGCCCGGCCGTCGGGGGTGGCGGCGTTGCGGGTCTCGTAGCCGAGGATGTCGCCGCCGTGGCCCCACGCCTCGCCGCCGCAGCTGAGGGTGTAGGTCTGCAGGCCCAGGCCGTAGCGCTCCTGGTCGTCGCCCGGCAGGGACGAGCCGGGAGCCTCCACCGTGGTCTGCATCTCCTGCAGCATCCCGGGCGAGAGCAGCTGGCCGTCGAGCAGGGCGGCGAAGAACTCGTTCACCTCGCTGGGGGTCGAGATCAGCGCGCCGGCGGCCCAGCCCAGCGAGGGGTCGGACTCGGTGACGTCGGTCCACGCCTCACCGGGCGCGGCGGAGAAGTAGCCCCTGGGGTGCTTCCCGGGGATGCTCCGGTCGCCGGGCGCGGGCCAGGAGGTCTGCTCGAGGCCGAGCGGCTCGATGATCCGCGTGGTGATCTGCTCCCCGATCGGGCGGCGGGTGACCCTCTCCACGAGCAGACCGGCGAGCACGTAGTTGGTGTTGCTGTAGGACCAGCCGGTGCCGGGGGCGAACAGGGCCGGCGAGCTCAGGGCCAGCGTCACCAGCTCGTAGGGCTCGACGTAGAAGTCGACGAGGCCCAGCAGGCCGCCCTCCAGCTGCTCGACGACCGCCACGTCGTAGTCGGGCAGCCCGGACGTGTGCTGCAGCAGCTGGCGCACGGTGATCACGCGGCCGTCGATGCCCTCGCCGCGCACCACGCCCGGCAGGTAGGTCTCGATCGGTGCGTCGAGGTCGACCTTCCCCTCGTCCACCAGCTGGAGGACCACGGTCGCGGTGAACGGCTTGGTGTTGCTGCCGATCCGCACCCGGCCGTCGACCGGCACCTTCGCCCCGGTCTCGAGGTCGCCGACCCCGGCGGTGTAGTCGCGCACCCGGCCGTCTGCGCCGCGCACCGAGGCCAGCGCGGCCGGGAACCCGTCCTGCTCCACCAGGGCGTCGAGGTCGGCCTGGGCGGCGCCGGCCGGGGCGCCGCGGCCGGGGGCGGCCGCGGCCGCG
>CADCUY010000145.1 GCA_902806005.1 uncultured Quadrisphaera sp.
GCTGGCCGCCGCGACGGTGCTGGTGCTCGCCCTGGCCCGGCTCGCCGTGCTGGCCCGCGCCGCGCTGCGGGACCGACGGCCAGCGGCCGCCGGGCGGAGGTGACCCCGGGCGGCGCTGTCGCCCCCGCCTGGCACGCTGCGCGGGTGGCGTCGAGCAGCAGCAGGTCGTCGAGCGGCAGGTCACCGGGCGCGAGGTCCTCCGGCGACCGGGCGGGGGGCGCGCGCAGCACCACCTGGGAGCAGGTGGTGCCCGGCCCGCTGGTGCTCGTCACCGGCGCGGAGGCGCTGCTGGCCGAGCGCGCCGTCGCCCGCGTGCGCGAGCTGGCCCGAGAGCAGCACGCCGACCTCGAGGTCGTCACCGTCGAGGGCCCGCTGTACGAGGCCGGGCAGCTGGCCACGTGGGTCAGCCCGTCGCTGTTCGAGGAGCCGCGGCTGGTCGAGGTGGTCGGGGTCGAGGCCGCCTCCGACGCGCTGGTCGCCGACCTCCTCGCCCACCTGGGGCGCCTGGGCGCCGAGGACGGCCAGGCCCCCGACGACCTGGTCCTGGTGCTGCGGCACGCCGGCGGCGCCCGCGCGCGGGCGGTGCTCGAGGCGGCCCGGGGGGTCCGCGGCGGCCAGGTGGTCGACTGCGCCCCGCTGAAGAGCCCGCGCGACCAGCGGGCCTTCCTCCAGGGCGAGTTCGCGCGCAGCGGGCGGCCCGCGACCCCCGCCGCGATCGACCAGCTCCACGCGGCGCTGGGGCAGGACCTGCGCGCGCTGGCCGCGGCGGTCACCCAGCTGGTCAGCGACGTCCCGGCGGGCGGCCGCGCCGGGGCGGCGGGGCGGCGCGCTCCGGTGGACGTCGCCGACGTCGACCGCTACTACGGCGGCCGGGCGGAGGTCTCCGGGTTCGCCGTGGCCGACGCGGCGGTCGCCGGCCACCGCGAGGAGGCGCTGCGGCTGACCCGGCAGGCCCTGGAGGCGGGCGTCGACCCGATCCCGATGATCGCCGCGCTGGCGATGAAGCTGCGGGCGATGGTGAAGGTCGCTGCCGCCGGCCGGGGGCGGGACGCCGACGTCGCCCGGGCCGCGGGGATGGCCCCGTGGCAGGTCGAGCGGGCTCGGGCCGACCTGCGGGGCTGGACCCCGGAGGGCATCGCGACCAGCCTGATCGCCCTGGCGGAGGCGGACGCGGCAGCCAAGGGGCTCTCGCGCGACCCGGTGTACGCCATCGAGCGGGCGGTGCTCGTGGTCACCGGCGCCCGGTCGTGACCCCTGCGGGGCGACGGCTGCCGGCGCCCTCCGGGCGGACGGGCGCCCGCCGGCTCCCCCCGGGGCGCCCTGGTGGCGGCCCGCTGCGCGCGGCTAGCCTCACGCCGGTGACCCGGCCCCGCTGCTCACCCCTCCGCGCGGCGGTGCTCGCCGCGACCGCCGCGCTGACCTCGGTGCTGGTCACCTCGCCGGCCGCGAGCGCCGCACCCGGCTCACCCGCCGGGGCCGCGGCCCCCACCGCCCCGGCGTCCGCGTCGAGCCCGCTGATGGGCCCGGTCGGCGACGCGGGGTCCGGCGGGGTCGCCGGTGAGGTCACCGACGAGGAGCTCCTCGACGACCTCGCCACCGCCGTCGCGGTCACCGACGCGTACTGGGCGCGCCACCTGCCCGCCGACCTCGGCCAGCCCTACGACCCGCCCGGCCTCGCGTCGGGCGCCGACGGCGTGCCCGGGCTCTACGACGGCACCGTCGACGCGCTGGCCTGCCACGGCGAGGTGCTGCCGGTGGGCAACGCCGTCTACTGCGGCGGACCCGACGACGACTGGATCGCGGCCGACCTGGCGCTGCTGCGCGCGGCCCAGGACCTCGGCGACGCCTTCGTCTACGTGGTCCTCGCCCACGAGTGGGGCCACGCCGTGCAGGCACGGCTGCCGCAGGAGGCCCACTGGGCGGCGTACGAGCTGCAGGCCGACTGCCTGGCCGGCGCGGCCCTGCAGGGCGCGGCGGACGAGGGCGCGCTCGTCGTCGACCCGACCGACCCGCAGGAGGTGCTCGACAGCTACGCCGCCCTCGACGGCACCCCGTGGGGCGACGGGGGCACGCACGGGTCGGCGCAGGAGCGCTACGCCGCCTTCGAGCGGGGCGTCGTCGGCGGCCCGGTCGGCTGCCTGCCGGTCTGAGCGGCAGGTGCCCCGGGCGCCGCGGCGGGCACCCCCGGTGGCCCGGGGACCGGCGCCCACGGGTGGAGCCCCGTCAGCGCCGGATCCGGGCCGGGTGGCCGAGCGACGGGCTGCTCAGCCCTGGAGGCCGGAGACCTGCTTGGCCAGCGCCGACTTGCGGTTCGCGGCCTGGTTCTTGTGGAT
>CADCUY010000146.1 GCA_902806005.1 uncultured Quadrisphaera sp.
GGCGGTGCTCGAGGCGGCGCTGGTGCAGCCGGCCAGGGCCAGCGCGCCGGCCAGGGCCGCGGCGGCGGCGAGGGGGCGGGTGGGTCTGGGCACGGGGGGTCCTCCGGGGTGGGTGGTGGGCTGGTCAGGTGGAGCGGCTGCTGTCGAAGACGCGCAGCAGCTCGGCCGGCGCGGCGCGCAGGGTGCGCCGGCCGATGACGGCGAGCACGGCGAGGGTGAGCAGGAAGGGCACGGCGTCCAGGACGAACTGGTTCACCCGGACGCCCTCGGACTGGAGCACCGAGGCCAGCGAGAGGGCGGCGCCGAAGAGCAGCGCCCCGCCGGCCAGGCGCACGGGGCTCCACATCGCGAAGATCACCAGGGAGACGGCGATGAACCCGCGCCCGGCCACCATCGCCTCGAACCAGCTGCCGGCGTAGGCCAGCGACAGGTGCGCCCCGCCCACGCCGGCCAGCGCGCCGCCGGCGGTGACGGCGAGGTAGCGCACCCGCCGCAGGCTGTAGCCGTTGACGCCGAGGGCGTCGGCGCGCTCCCCGGCCGTGCGCAGCAGCAGGCCGGTGCGCGAGCGGAACAGCACCCACCACACCGCGGGGGCGGCGAGCAGCGCCAGGTAGGTGAGGGGGTCCTGGGTGAAGAGCACCTGCCCGACCACGGGCAGGTCGGACAGGCCGGGGACGGCGATCCGGCGCAGGCCGGTGATCGGCTCGCTGACGTAGCCGACGCCGAACAGGGAGGTGACGCCCAGGGCCAGGAAGTACAGGGTCAGGCCGCTGGCGAACTGGTTGGCGCCTCGGCTGACCACGAGCACCGCGTGCACCAGGGAGAGCAGGGCCCCCGCGGCCGCCCCGCCGAGCACCCCCAGCCACGGGCTGCCGCTCTCGACGGTGACGGCGTAGCCGGCCAGGGCGCCGACGAGCATGCTGCCCTCGGTGCCGAGGTTCACCACGCCCGCGCGCTCGGAGACGGTCTCGCCGAGCCCGGCCCACAGGATCGAGGTGCCGCCGCGCAGGGCGCCGGTGAGGATGTCGACGATCACGCGACGGCCCGCCGGCGGGAGGTGTCGGCCCAGCCGAGGACGGCGATGAGCACCAGCCCCATGAGGATGTTGACGCTGGCTGCGGGCAGGCCCGAGGCGATCTGCAGGCTGTTGCCGGAGACGGCGATGACGGCGAGGGCCAGCGCGGCGACCACCACCCGGAGCGGTCGGTGGCGGGCGAGCCAGCTGGCCAGGAAGCCGACGTAGCCGATGGTCGCCCCGAAGGTGGGGCGCAGCTTGTACTCCGCGCCGGCGAAGTGGGCGAAGCCCGCCAGCCCGGCGAGCGCCCCGCCGACCAGCAGGGCCACCAGCACCAGGCGGACGCCGGGCAGGCCGGCGCGCCGCGCCGCCTCGGGGTTGCCGCCCACCACCGCGAGGGCGAAGCCCCAGCGGGTGCGCGCCAGCAGGTACCAGACCGCGAGGGCCGCCACGAGGGCCACGACGATCCCCACGTGGATGCGGGTGCCCGTGAGGTACGGCAGCTTGGCGACGTCGGCGAGCTCGGCACTGGTCGACTGGCCCAGCGCTCCGGGGTCGCGCCACGCGCCGAGGATCAGCGCGAGCATCAGGTACAGCGCCACGTAGTTCAGCAGCAGCGTGGTCACGGCCTCGTTGACGCCGACGACGACGCGCATCAGGGCCGCGACCCCGGCCCAGCAGGCGCCCGCGAGCACGGCGGCGGCCGCCATCAGGGCCACGGTGACCCCGCCGGGGGCCACCTGGTCGACCGCGAGGGCCACCCCGGCGGCGGCTACCGCGCCGACGACGAGCTGCCCCTCGCCGCCGACGTTGACCAGCCCGGCCCGCGCCGGGACGACGACGGCCAGGGCGGTGAGCACCAGCGGCGTGGCGCGCACGACGACCTGCTGCAGCTGCCCGGGCTCGGTGAGGGTGGTGGCCCAGACGCTGGTGAGCACGCCGGCGGCGTCCCCGCCGTTGGCGGCGACGAACGCGGTGAAGACGGCCAGCGCCCCGACCAGCGCGACGACCCAGCGGGTGAGCGCCTCCATCCGGCCGGCGGCCCTGCTCGGGCCGGCCTGGGGCGCGTCCGGCTCCGGTGGCGGGGGCGGCGCCCCGGCCCGTCCGGGCGCTGCGGGCGGCGCCGCCGTCACGTCGCGGGTGCTCATGCGGATCCTCCGGTCATCAGGCGGCCGACGGCCATCGCGACGGTGGCGGCGGCCTCGAGGACGCCGGCGACCCGGCCCTCGTGCAGCACGAGCACGCGGTCGGCGAGCGCCAGCAGCTCGTCGAGGTCCTCGGAGACGACCAGCACGGCGGCCCCGGCCGCGCGCTG
>CADCUY010000147.1 GCA_902806005.1 uncultured Quadrisphaera sp.
CCCGGGGTCCGACCCCCCAGCGACCAGCCCCCCGGCGACCAGCCCCCCGGACGAGCGGAGCCCGCGATGACCCACGCCACCACGAGCGCCGCGCCGGTGCCCGAGCCGGTGCGGCGCCGGCGCCAGCGGGCCTGGTACGTCTACGACTGGGCCAACAGCGCCTACGTCACCACCTCGGCCACGGTGCTGTTCACCCCCTACCTGACCTCGGTGGCCACGCGGGCCGCCTGCCCGGGCGGCGCCGCCGACCCCGGCACCGTCGACGGGGTCTGCCGCACCGCCCTCAGCGTGGCCGGGATCCCGGTCTCCCCCGGGTCGGTGGCCCTGTACGCCGTCACCTTGGGCACGCTGGTCTCGGCGCTGGTGCTGCCCGTGGTCGGCACCCTCGCCGACCGCTCCGGCTCCCCGCGGCGGCTGATGGGCGGCTTCGCCGCGGTGGGCGCGACCGCGGCGGCGTGCATGGTCTTCGTCACCGGCACCAACTGGCAGCTGGGGGCGCTGCTGGAGATCGTCGGGTCGGTGTGCCTGGGTTCGTCGCTGGCGGTCTACAACGCGCTGCTGGTGCAGGTGGCCACCCCGGACGAGCGCGACCGGGTGTCCTCGCGGGGGTGGGCCGTCGGCTACGCCGGTGGCGGGCTGCTGCTGGCGGTCAACCTCGCCGTCGTCAGCGGCCACGAGGCCCTGGGCCTGAGCCAGAGCGGCGCGGTGCGCCTGTCGCTGCTGGTGGCGGGCCTGTGGTGGGGGCTGTTCACCCTCGTGCCCTACCTGGGGCTGCGGGGCCTCGACCAGCCGCGCCGCGCTCCCGCCGCGGGCGACCAGGGGCTGCCCGCGGCGGTGGCCGACACCGTGCGGCAGCTCGGCCGCACCCTGCGGGGGCTGCCGGCCTACCCGCAGACGCTGCTGTTCCTGGTCGCCTTCCTGCTGTTCAACGACGGCGTCCAGACGGTGATCGCCACGGCCAGCCTCTACGGCGAGGCCGAGCTGGGCTTCGAGACCTCGCAGCTGATCACCACGATCCTGCTGGTGCAGTTCGTGGCCCTCGGCGGGGCGCTGGCCTTCGGGGCCCTCGCCGCGCGCACCGGGGCGTGGCGGGCGGTGCTGCTCTCGCTGGGGGTCTGGCTGGTCGTCGTCTCGCTGGGGTTCGCCCTGCCCGCGGGGCGGTTCGGGCTGTTCCTGGGCCTGGCCGTGGGCATCGGGCTGGTCCTCGGCGGCACCCAGGCGCTCTCGCGGTCGCTGTACAGCCAGCTGGTGCCGCGCGGGCAGGAGGCGGCGTACTTCAGCCTCTACCAGGCCGCGGAGCGGGGCACGAGCTGGCTGGGCACCCTGGTCTTCGGGCTGGTCTACCAGCTGTCCGGCTCCTACCGCCCGGCGCTGCTGTCGCTGCTGGTCTTCTTCGTCCTCGGCGGGGTGCTGCTGGCCCGGGTCGACGTGCGCGCCGGGGTCGAGCGGGCCGGCAACCCGCAGCCGGCGGTGCTCTGAGCGGCAGGCGGGGCGCTCCGGGGCCGGCGTCGGACCGGGACGAGCCGGACGTGTCGCGCAGATCACACCGCCGGACGAGCGGTGATCGGCTCGGGACGGAACACGGGATCGTCGCCGTCCGTTGGACGGGGTGCACGGAACGGGGTCTGGCCGGTGGGTCCACGCCCGCCGCGCGGCGCTCCTCGCGCCACGCGAGCGCCCCGCTCTCCGTCACCCGACACGACACACCGGAGGCACCATGAGCGATCGCAGCCTGCGCGGCACCCGACTCGGCGGCTCGAGCATGGAGAGCGAGGAGGGCGTCGAGTTCGCCGCTCGCCAGCTCACCGAGTACCGCTGCCCCCGCGACCACATCACCAAGCTCCCCTTCTCCACCGAGGCCGACGTGCCGTCGGTCTGGGAGTGCCGCTGCGGTGAGACCGCGCTCCTGGTCGACGGCGAGCAGCCCGAGGCCAAGGCCGTCAAGCCCGCCCGCACCCACTGGGACATGCTCCTGGAGCGGCGCAGCGTCGCCGACCTCGAGGTGCTCCTCGAGGAGCGCCTGACCAAGCTGCGGAGCGGTACCCTGCACCAGCGGCGCAGCGCCTAGCGCGCGCCGCCTCCGCCGGCGGAACGGTCCCCCCACCGCCCGTCGGCACTGAGCGAGGCAGTCCCCCCGCCGCCTCGCTCCGCTCGAGCCGGTCACACCTGGTGTGACCGGCTCGTGTCGTCTCCGGGGCCCGACGGCTCGGCGCCCGACCGCTGGGCGGCTCAGCGCCGGGGCGGCGCGGCGCGGCGGCCGAGCAGCAGCCCGCCCGTGGCGGCGAGGAGCCCCAGGACGGCGAGCCCGGCCTCGACCGGCACC
>CADCUY010000148.1 GCA_902806005.1 uncultured Quadrisphaera sp.
CCCCACGACGACTTGAAGAAGTATCGCGCCGTGTTCGCCGCCGGGCGTGGCGTCGCGTGGAAGATGAGCGACACGTTCAATGCGGAGCACGGCATACCGACGACGGACACGGCGACCTGGGTAGCCGAGAAGCTCCGGCACGCTCACCCGCCGTCAGAGGACCAGCGAGAGACGGCCTGAGAGTATTCGCTGAGTCCTTCTCAGCAGCCGTTCGTCAGCGGGTGTCCTCGTGGCGGGTGAGGACGAGGGCGGCGGCCGTCACGGGGCCGATCTCGGTGGGGTCGCTGGTGACGGGGCGCAGGGCGGCCCAGCGGACCTCGAGGGTGGCGATGGCGTGCTCGACGGCGACGCGGACGGTGTTGACGCAGGTGCTCCACCCGGTGGTCACCATCCGCGGGCCGTCGCGCAAGGAGCGAAGGACCAGCACGGCCTGCCAGAACGGGGTCAACGGCCGGCGCCGACGCCGGGTGCCCACCGGGAGGCTCCTGGGGAAGAGGGCCTGATCTCGGTCGTGAAACCCTTGCCCCAGGACCTCGCGGCCAGACCCCCTCAGCTGCACCGTCGCAGCACGCTGACCAGGACCGACACCATCACCGCGGCGCTGCGGGTGAGGCCGCTACTGAGAACGGCCCAGTGAAGACCAGTTGATCGAGGAAGTGCTGCTACCGCTCTTTCGAGAGCTCTCAGCCACTTCGCCGGCGCAGGTCACCATCGCCTCGCGCCGTCGCGCGCTGACGGCTCGGAAGTCCTCCGCTTCGCGGCCCCCGTCGACGGCCTCGACGACCTGTTCCCACAGGCGCCGAGCGCGCGGGAACAGGCCCGCGGCCTCCTCGGTGATCAGCACCTCCTCGCGGCTGGAGGTTCGTACCGGAGTCTGAAGGCCGCACAACGCCTCGGCCGTGACCACGGCGTGACCTCAGCAACAGCGAACGGAGGTCATGGGAGGTCGACGACGGTTGCTCGGCTCGCCAGCGACGTCTGCCGACAACGCCATTGACTGCACGAACGTCCCACTTCCGCGGAGCCAGCAGTGGGACTCGAACCCACAACCCCCTGTTTACAAGACAGGTGCGCTACCAGTTGCGCCATGCTGGCCGGGCCGCCGCCGGCGGCTGCGGCCCAGCGTAGCCACCGGGCGCGGTCGGCCCGGGAGACGACGGAGGGCGCGAGCCGGCGTTCGCCGGCCCGCGCCCTCCGCGCGTCAGGGGTGGGTCACTGCTGGGTGCGAGCGCCCTTGGTGCTGCGGGGCCACATCTTCGAGCCCACGACGCCGCCGAGCGCCGAGGCGATGATCGTCAGGCCCAGGCCGAGGACGCCGTAGGACGCGGCGCTCTGGCCGGCCGAGACGACCTCCTGCTGGCTGGGGGCGTCGGCCGCAGCGCCGCTGGCGGCGCTGGAGACCGTCGCCGGGTCGAGCAGCTGCGAGGCGGCGGTGCCGAAGGTGCCGAGCAGGCTGCCGGCGCCGAGCAGGGTGAGCAGCAGGACGGCGGTGATGCCGAGAGCCCACACGAGGATGCCGTGGAGCAGGCCGGTGTCGACGCCCTTCCACATCGCGGTGGCGCCGGCCACGAGGCCGCCGACGAAGAAGGCGAGCAGGGCGATGAGCCCGGTGACGATGCCGGCGGTCGCGCCGCCCACGGAGTCGCCGAGGTCGAGCACGCCGAGCGCGAGGAAGATCAGCTCGCCCAGCAGGAAGACGGGCAGCACCAGCGCGAGGCCGGCCCACACGGGCCCCCACCGCACCTGGTCGCCGCGCTGGGTGGCGTTCGCGGAGGTGTCGCGGGCGTGGCCGCGGTCGTGGTCGACGCCGCCGAGCTGGGTACCGCGGGCGGTCTCGAAGTCCTCGTGGTCGCGGGCGACGACGCTGCCGCCGTCGGCCTGCGACCGGACGGCCGTGGCGCCTCGGGTGCTGTGGTCTGCCATGTCTTCTCCTCGTTCGGTGTCCTGGGCGCGCCGGACCCGCCCGGCGACGGTGCCACCGGGCTCGGTGCTGGTGCTGTGTCGGGGAGCGCCGGGGCGCTCGTGGTCCGTGGACGCGGCGTCCTGCTGACGCCCTTACGTCGTACGCGCATCTCTCAGGTACCCGTGGGTCATGAGCGGCAAACCGGGCCGCACATCACAGGTGCGTAACGGGCGGACCGTCCTGCGGCGTCAGGCGCGCCGGCGCCGCGCCAGCACGGCGACGGCGGCACCGACCGCTCCGAGGGCGACGACCACCCACGCCGCGCTCCCGGCACCGCCGGACCGGGGGTCCGCGCCGCCGGCGCCCCCTGCCGCAGGGGAGTCGTCGGCCGCGTCCGGCTCCACCGGGGCGGGCTCGGC
>CADCUY010000149.1 GCA_902806005.1 uncultured Quadrisphaera sp.
GGATGCAGCTGCACCTGGACCTGGCCGTCGACGACCTCGCGGCGGCGCTCGACCACGCCCGGGCCTGCGGTGCCGTGCTCGCCGGGCACCAGCCGCAGGACGACGTCCGGGTGCTGCTCGACCCCGCCGGGCACCCGTTCTGCCTCTTCACCGCCGGCACCTGAGCCGACCAGCCCGGGCCGTCGGCTCGGCGGCCGGTGGCTGGCCGGCGGGTGATCCGGCGGCGGGCCGGACGCGCCGCGCGGGTCCTCGACAGCCCGCCGCTCCTGCTGGGAGCGTGGCGCCGTGCTCCACCACCACCGCGTCCCCCCGCTGCTCCTGGTCGTCGCCGGAGGGCTGCTCGTGCTGGCGGCGGTGGCCCTCGAGGCGCTGCTGCACCCGGCGAGCACCGCGACGGGGTGGCCGTACGCGGCGCGGCTGGCCTCCCACGCCGCCGCCCTCGGCGCCCTCTTCGTCGGCTCGTGGTGCGCCGCCGTCGGCTGGAGCCGCCGCACGGCGGCGGGCGCCCCGGCCTCGCCTGGCCAGCAGGTCGGGACGGATCTGGCCCTCCGCCCGGGCGCGGTCGGTGATCACCAGTAGGTTCTCCGGATGGCAGCGGAGCTCACGCTGGGTGTCGAGGAGGAGCTCCACCTCATCGACCTCGACCGGTGGGAGCTCTCGGCCTGCGCCCCCCAGGTGCTCTCGCGCCTGCCCGCGGAGGGCTACTCGGCGGAGATCCAGCGCACCACGGTCGAGACCAACACCCCGGTCGTCACCAGCCTGGGCGCCCTGCGCGAGGAGCTCCTCGCCCTGCGCCGGGGCGTGGTGGAGGTCGCCGCCCGCGACGGGCTGGGCGTCGCCGCCGTCGGCACCGCGCCGCGCTCGACGTTCGCCGACTTCGAGCTCACCGCCACCGGCCGCTACGGGCGGATGCAGGAGCAGTACCGCCTGCTCGTCGACGAGCAGCTGATCTGCGGCACGCAGGTGCACGTCGGGGTCGCCGACCGCGACCTGGCCGTCGACATCGCCCAGCGCGTGGCCCGCGACCTGCCGGTGCTGCTGGCGCTGTCGGCCAGCTCGCCGTACTGGAACGGCCAGGACACCGGGTACGCCTCGATCCGCACCACGATCTGGCAGCGGTGGCCGAGCGCGGGCTCCACCGGCCCGCTGGCCTCCGCCGCGGAGTACGACGCGCTGCTCGCCGACCTGATCGGCTCGGGGGTGATCGCCGACGCGAAGATGGCGTACTTCGACGTCCGGCCCTCGGCCCACGCCCCCACCCTGGAGCTGCGGGTGTGCGACGCCTGCCCGCTGGTCGACGACGCGGTGCTGCTCGCCGGCCTGTTCCGGGGCCTGGTGCGCGCCGCGGAGCTCGACGTCGAGGCCGGCCGCCCGCGGGCGACCGCCCCCGCGCCGCTGCACCGGGCTGCGGTGTGGCAGGCCGCGCGCAGCGGCCTGACCGGCGGGCTGCTCGACGGCGCCGTGCACCCGCGGCCCCTGCCCGCGGCGCAGGTGGTGCGCGCGCTGGTCGCCCGGCTGCGCGAGGTGCTCGAGGACCTCGGTGACTACGACGAGGTGCGCGAGCTCGCCGAGACGGTGCTCGCGCGGGGCAACTCCGCCGACCGGCAGCGGGCCGCCTTCGCCGAGCGCGGCGAGCTGGACGACGTGGTGCGCGCCGTGGTCGCCGAGACCCACGGCCCCGCGGGCGGGGAGCGCCCCGCCGTCCCGGTGCTGCACCGGTACCGCTCGCGCGCCGGGGACGAGGCGATCGGGCACGGCTCGGTGCCCCGCCCGGCGTACCGCGACGTCGTCGAGGCGGTGCGGGTGCTCGGGCCACGGGGGCTGGCCGAGCGGGAGGCGGCGCGCGACGCGTGGGCCGCGCGGCACGGGCTGGCCTTCCGCGTCGACGGCGAGGAGCGCCCGTTCGTCGTCGACCTCGTGCCACGGGTGGTCAACCGGCACGAGTGGGTCGAGCTCGCCGCCGGGCTGACCCAGCGGGCGCGGGCGATCGAGCACTTCCTGCGCGACGCCTACGGCGAGCAGCGGGTGGTCGCCGACGGCGTGCTGGCGCGCGAGGCGGTGGTCGGCGCCCCCGGGTGGCGGCCCGAGGCGCTGCGGCTGCCCGCCGGCGCGGTGCGCGCGCCGGTGGTGGGCTTCGACCTGGTGCGCAACGAGTACGGCGGCTGGCGGGTGCTGGAGGACAACGTGCGCGCCCCCAGCGGCACCGCCTACGCCGTGGCCACCCGGGCGCTGATGGACGCGGTGATGCCCGACCTGCCCCGCCCGGCGGGGCTGGCCGACCCGGCGACGGCCTTCGAGCGGCTGCGCTCGACGCTGCTGGCCGGGGCCCGCCCCGGCACGCGCGCCGCCCTGCTCTCCACCGGCGCGAGCTGCTCGGCGTGGTACGAGCACCGCACCCTCGCCGACGGCGCGGGCCTGCTGCTGCTCGGCGCCGACGACCTCGACGTCGAGGCGGGGCGGGTGGTTCGCCGCGGGAGCGGCGAGGTGGTGGGCGCGCTGTACCTGCGCCTGGACGGCGAGCTGGTGGACCTGCGCGACGCCGCCGGCCGCGCCGTGGGGGCGGAGGTGTTCGAGGTCGCCGCCGCCGGCGGGGTGGTGCTCGCCAACGCGCCCGGCAACGGCGTCGCCGACGACAAGGCGATGTACCGCTCGGTGCCCGAGCTGATCGCCTACTACCTCGGCGAGCGGCCCCTGCTCGAGTCGGTGCCGACCTACCGCACCGCCGACCCGGTCGAGCGGCGCGCGGTGCTGGAGCGGGTGGGCGAGCTGGTCACCAAGCCGGTCGACGGCCAGGGCGGGGTCGGGGTGCTGATCGGCCCGTCGGCCAGCGCCGCCGAGGTGGCGCGGCGCCGCGCGGAGATCGCCGCGGACCCGGCGGCCTGGGTGGCGCAGGAGGTGGTGCCGCTGTCGTCGCTGCCCTCGCTGCACGAGGGCGTGCTGGCCCCGCGGCACGTGGACCTGCGCGCGTTCGTGCACCTGACGGGTCTGCGGGAGGCTGACTGCCACCTGGTCGACGTCGCGCTGACCCGGGTGGCCCCCGACGGCAGCCTGGTCGTGAACTCCTCGCGCGGCGGGGGCGCGAAGGACACCTGGATCGTCACCGGGCCCCCCGATGACGACGACGGCGACGAGCAGCAGCAGGAGGTGCAGCGTGTGCGGGCTGGCCGGTGAGCTGCGCCTGGACGGGCGCCGGGCCGACGTCGGCGCCGTCCGGGCGATGACGGCCACCATGGCCCACCGGGGGCCCGACGGCGTGGGGGCGTGGGACCGCGGGCCGGTGGCCCTGGGGCACCGGCGGCTGTCGGTGATCGACCTCTCGGCGGCCGGGGCGCAGCCGATGGTCGACGACGGCACGGGGCTGACGGTCGCCTTCAACGGGTGCATCTACAACTACCGGGAGCTGCGCGAGCAGCTGGTGGCCGCGGGCCACCGCTTCACCTCCACCTCCGACACCGAGGTGGTCGAGAAGGCGTACGCCCAGTGGGGGCTCGACTGCGTCCAGCACTTCCTGGGGATGTTCGCCTTCGTGCTGGTCGAGCACGCCACCGGCCGGGTGGTGCTCGCCCGCGACCGCCTGGGCATCAAGCCGCTGTACCTGGACCAGCAGCCCGGCCGCCTGCGCTTCGCCTCCACCGTGCAGGCCCTGCTGGCGGGCGGCGGGGTGGACACGAGCATCGACCGCACCGCCCTGGCCCACTACATGACCTTCCACTCGGTCGTGCCGGCGCCGATGACGATCCTCGCCGGCGTCCGCAAGCTGCCGCCCGCGACGGTGCGGGTGGTCGAGCCCGACGGCACCTGGGCCGAGCACGTGTACTGGCGGCCCGACTTCACCCGCGACGAGGGCCGCGCGGACTGGACCTCCGCCGACTGGGAGGAGGCGCTGCTGGCCTCGCTGCGCACCGCGGTGGCGCGGCGGATGGTCGCCGACGTGCCGGTGGGGGTGCTGCTCTCCGGGGGCATCGACTCCTCGCTGGTCGTCGCGCTGCTGGCCGAGCAGGGCCAGCGGGGGCTGGCGACGTTCAGCATCGGCTTCGCCTCCGCCGGCGGGGAGAGCGGCGACGAGTTCGCGTACTCCTCGCTGGTCGCCGAGCGCTTCGGCACCGACCACCACCGGATCGAGGTGGCCTCCTCGCGGCTGCTCCCCGGCATCGACGCGGCCGTGGGGGCGATGAGCGAGCCGATGGTCAGCCACGACTGCGTGGCCTTCCACCTGCTCAGCGAAGACGTCTCGCGCTCGGTCAAGGTGGTGCAGTCGGGCCAGGGCGCCGACGAGGTGCTCGGCGGCTACAGCTGGTACCCGCCGCTGGCGGGGGTGGCGCGCGAGGACGCCGCCGAGGCGTACGCGCGGGTGTTCTTCGACCGCCGCTGGGCCGAGCTGGCGCAGGTGCTGGAGCCGGAGTGGCTGGCCGACCACGACGCGCCGTCCGCGTTCGTCGCCGAGCAGTTCGCCCGCCCGGGCGCGCAGACCGCGGTGGACGCCGCGCTGCGCACGGACACGACGGTGATGCTCGTCGACGACCCGGTCAAGCGGGTCGACAACATGACGATGGCGTTCGGGCTGGAGGCGCGGGTGCCGTTCCTCGACCACGAGCTGGTCGAGCTCGCCGGGCGGATCCCGCCGGAGCTGAAGCTCGCGGACGGCGGCAAGGGGGTGCTCAAGCGGGCCAGCCGCGGGGTGGTGCCCGACGAGGTGATCGACCGGCGCAAGGGCTACTTCCCGGTGCCGGCGATCCGCCAGCTCGAGGGGCCCTACCTGCAGCGGGTGACCGACGCGCTGACCGACCCCGCGGCGCGGGCCCGGGGGCTGTTCCGGCCCGTGGTGGTGGAGCGGATGCTGGCCCGCCCCAACGCGGAGCGGACGGCCCTGGGCTCGAACGCGCTGTGGCAGCTGGCGCTGCTGGAGATGTGGCTGCAGCGGAACGGCGTGCGGTGACCGCGGCGCCCGGCACCGCGGACGGCGTCGCGGACGGCACTGTGGACGGCACCCCGGACGGCGTCGTCGGGGCCCCGGGGGAGCCCGCGGGCCTGGTCGACGCCCTGGTGGGGGCCTGGGGCAGCTGGGGCCCGACGATGACCCCCGACGCCCGCCGGGTCGCCTTCGTCAGCGACCGCTCCGGGGTGCCGCAGCTGTGGCTCAAGGACGTCGTCACCCGGGGCCCCGTGCCCGAGGCCCGCCACCTGCCGCTCAGCGACGACCCGGTGCTCTCGGTCTCGTGGGCGGCGGACAGCCGCTGGCTGGCCTGCGCGGTCGCCACCGACGGCGGGGTCCGCACCCAGGTGTGGGTGGTGCGCCCCGACGGCACCGACGCGCGGCGGATCGCCGGCAGCGCCACCGAGCACGCGGTGCTCGGGCCCTGGACGCGCAGCGGCCACCGCGTGGTGGTCACCTTCCCCTCGCCCGCCCCGGGCGGCTCGACCCGCTCGTTCCTCGCCGACCCCGCCACCGGGCGCCTCGACCCCCTCGCCGAGGGCGAGCTGATCCACGTCCTCGACGTCTCCCTCGAGGAGCGGTTCCTCGTGCTCCGCGACGGCGAGCGCGGCCAGCAGTTCTGCGTGGTGGTCGACCGGCTGATGGACGAGCGGTTCACCCTGCTGCCCCAGGGCGCGACCGGCTCGACCGACGTCGCCCTGCTGCGCCCGGCCCCCGCGGGGGGCACCGGCCCGCTGTACGTGTACCTCGCCTCGGACGTCGGGCTGGCCCGCCGGCAGCTGATCGGGCTGCCGTTCGGGCCGCACGGCTGGCGCGGGGAGCCCACCGCGCTGGCCGCCCGCGACGACGCCGAGCTGGAGGACCTCGACGCCGACGACGCCGGGCGGCTGCTGCTGCTGGTGTGGAACGTCGCCGGGTCCAGCGAGCTGGAGCTGTTCGACACCACCACCCACGAGCGGGTGCCGGTGCGCGGGCTGCCCGGGCTGGTGGCCTCCGACCCGGTGCTCAGCCGCGACGGGCGCAGCGTGGTCCTCGGCGTCGAGGGCCCGGAGCGCCCGCGGGAGCTGTGGCACCTCGACACCACCACCCACGCGTGGACCCGGATCACCCGCGCCCCGCGGCTGCCCGACCGGGCCCTGGTCGTGCCCGAGCTGGTCACCTTCCCCGCCCGCGACGGCCTGGGGCTGACCGGGTGGCTGTACCGGGCGCCGGGGGCGGGGCGGCCCGGCGTCCCGGGTCCCGCGTCGATCAGCCTGCACGGGGGCCCCGAGGCCCAGGAGCGGCCCACCTTCAACCCCGAGCACCAGGCGCTCGCCGCCGCCGGGATCACCGTGCTGGCCCCGAACATCCGCGGGTCGGCGGGGTTCGGGCGCGACTTCGTGCACGCCGACGACCTCGCCGGCCGCTACGGCGCGTTCGCCGACGTGCTCGCGGCCGCCGACCACCTGGTGGCCAGCGGCGCCGCCGACCCCGCGCGGATCGCGGTGACCGGACGCTCCTACGGCGGCTACCTGGTGCTCGCCTCGCTGGCCTTCTCCCCGGAGGTGTTCGCGGCGGGCGTCGACGTGTGCGGGATGTCCGACCTGGTGACCTTCTACCGCGACACCGAGCCGTGGATCGCGGCCGCCGCGGTGACCAAGTACGGGCACCCCGAGCGCGACCGGGCCCTGCTGGAGGACGTCTCGCCGCTGCGCGCGGTCGGCGCGGTGCGGGCGCCGCTGCTGGTGGTGCACGGCGAGCACGACACCAACGTGCCGATCGGGGAGGCGCACCAGGTGGTCGCGGCGCTGCGCGCCCTGGGCCGGCCGGTGGAGTACCTGGAGCTGGCGGGGGAGGGGCACGAGTACCGGCGCGCGTCCTCGCGGGCCCGGCTGGTGAGCGCGGTGGTCGCCTTCCTCGCCGGTCGCCTCGGGGCGGCCGCGGGCTGATCCGCTCAGCCCGCCTGGTTCGGCGGGCGCTCCCCGCGGGCCAGGGCCGCCACCTGCTCGGCCGCGACCGACCACGCCCGGTCGCCCGACCCCGCGGTGCTGCCGCCGACGTGCGGGGTGAGCAGCAGCCCGGGGGCGTCCCACAGGGGGTGGTCGGCGGGCAGCGGCTCGGGGTCGGTGACGTCCAGGGCCGCGCGCAGCCGGCCGCGCTGGAGCTCGGCGAGCAGCGCCCCGGTGTCGACCAGGGGGCCGCGGCCGGCGTTGACGACGACCGCGCCGTCGGGCAGCGCGGCGAGCAGCCCGGCGTCGACGACGTGCCGGGTGGCGGCGGTCAGCGGCAGGACGACGACGAGCACGTCGGTGCCGGGCAGCAGGGTGCGGGCGCGCTCGAGGTCGACGACGCCCTCGCGGGCGCTGCGGGCGGCCACGGTGACCTCCACCCCGAACGGGAGGAGCCGGTCGCGCACGCTGAGGCCCAGGTCGCCCGCGCCGAGCACCAGCGCGCGGGCCCCGAGCAGGGTGCCGGTGGCGCGGGGCCGCCAGTCGTGGGCGCGCTGCTGGGCGAGCAGGGCGGGCAGCTCGCGGACCAGGGCCAGCACCGCGGCGACCACCCACTCCGCGGTGGAGCCGCCGTGCGCGCCGCGGGCGGTGGCCAGCGCCAGGCCCTCCGGGAGCTCGCCGTCCCACTGCTCGGTGCCCTGGCCGAGGGTCAGCAGCAGCCGCAGCTGCGGCAGCTGGCGCACCTGCTCCAGGGCGGCGTCGCGCTCCTCGCGCGACTCGGCGGCGCCGACCACGAGCACCTGCGCGGCCCGGGCGTGCGGCGGCACCGGCGCGTCGGGCGCGACGACGACGGCGGCGACGCCGGCCAGGCCGCCGAGCGCCCGCTCGCCCTGCTCCTCGGGGACGACGACCAGCAGCGGGCCGCCGGGGCGGGGGGCGTCGGACATGGCGGGGGCCTCCGGCCGGTCGGTGCGGCGGGCGCCCGGGCGGCGCGCCGGAGGTCAGTCTCGCGGACGCTCGAGCGGCAGCCGCACCACCACCGGGCCCTGGACGACGTGGTGGTGCACCACGTGGTGGACGACGTGGTGCACCACCTGC
>CADCUY010000150.1 GCA_902806005.1 uncultured Quadrisphaera sp.
TTCAACACCTACACCGCCATCGAGCTGGGGCCGCCCTCGCTGCCCGGCGCCTCCCGCGCCGGGTACGCCGGCGCGGCCGCGGGGGAGGTGGCGCTCGCCGCCCGGGTGCTGGACGCCGCGGGGCTGCCCCGGAGGGAGGTCGCCACGGTCTTCGTCGGCGGCGGGACCCCCACGCTGCTGCCCGCCGCCGACCTCGCCGCGCTGCTGGGCGCCGTCCGCGAGCACCTGGGCCTGGCCCCCGGCGCCGAGGTGACCACGGAGGCCAACCCCGACTCGGTGACCCCCGCCTCGCTCGAGGAGCTGGCCCGCGCCGGCTTCACCCGGGTCTCCTTCGGCATGCAGTCGGCCGTGCCGCACGTGCTGGCCACCCTCGAGCGCACGCACGACCCCGAGCGCGTGCCGCAGGTCGTCGCGTGGGCGCGGGCCGCGGGCCTCGACGTCAGCCTGGACCTGATCTACGGCACCCCGGGGGAGTCCCTCGACGACTGGCGGGCCAGCCTCGACGCCGCGCTGGCCTGCGCGCCCGACCACGTCTCGGCGTACGCGCTGGTGGTGGAGGAGGGGACGGCGATGGCCGCGCGGGTGCGCCGGGGGCTGCTGCCGGTGCCCGACCCCGACGACCTCGCCGACAAGTACGAGCTCGCCGACGCGGCCCTGGCCGGCGCCGGGTACGCCTGGTACGAGGTGAGCAACTGGGCCCGGGACGGCGGGCGCGCGTGCCGGCACAACCTCGGGTACTGGCGCGGCGACGACTGGTGGGGCGTGGGCCCGGGGGCGCACAGCCACGTCGGCGGGGTGCGGTGGTGGAACGCCAAGCACCCCGCGGCCTACGCCGCCCGGGTGGCGGCGGGGCTCAGCCCGGCCGTGGGTCGCGAGGTCCTCGACGAGCCCTCGCGCGCGCTGGAGCGGGTGCTGCTCGGGGTGCGCCTGGCCGAGGGGCTCCCTCTGGACGCCGTGCCGCCCGCCGGGCGGGCCGCGCTCGCCGGCCTGAGCGCCGACGGGCTGCTCGACCCCGCAGCGCCCCCCGGCCGGGTGGCGCTGACCGGCCGCGGGCGCCTGCTCGCCGACGGCGTGGTGCGCCGCCTGCTCGGCTGGGAGGCGGCTACCTCACCAGCCGCCAGCTGAGCGGGTAGCGGTAGTCCACGCCCTGGTTGGCCTTCACGGCGGCGATGATCTGGAAGACCAGGAGGACGATCCCGATGACGACGAGGATCGGGACCGTGACGAGCAGCCCGATGCCGAGCGTCACGACGCCGAGCAGGATCCCGACCAGGTAGACGACGGTGAACAGGATCTGCACGTTCAGGGCCTCCGCGGCCTGGCGGCGGACGAAGATCCCGCGGTCCTTGAGCACCAGGAAGATGACCAGCGGGCCGAGCCAGCCGGTGTAGAAGGAACCGGCGCTCGCGGTGCCGAGCAGCGCGGCGACGAGCGGGCTCAGGTGGGCCAGCACCGCCCACAGCCGCTGCTGGTCGGGGGCCATCTCGTTCGTGACGGTCGGCGCGGCGCCGTACCCGGGCTGCCCGGGAGGCTGCTGCCCGTACTGGGGCGCGCCCGGCGGCACCTGGCCCGGCGGCACCTGGCCCGAGGCCGGAGGCTCCTGGGGGGCGCTGGGGATCTGCGACATGCCCCCATCGTCCCGCGCCGCGCGGCCGGGGTCCATGGGGCTGGCCCCCGCAGGGGCCGTCCGGGTGCCCTCAGCGGTCGAGCTCGTCGCCCGTCACGAAGTCGATCAGGTGCTCGACGCGGCCCGAGAGGGTCGGCTCGAGGTCGGCGAGCGTCTCCACGCTGGCCAGGATGCGCCGCCAGCCGCGGGCGACGTCCGCCTGCGTGGCGTGCGGCCACCCCAGGCCCGCCAGCACGCCCTCCTTCCACGGCCGCCCCCGCGGCACCACCGGCCACGCCGCGATGCCGAGGCGGTGCGGGCGCACGGCCTGCCAGACGTCGACGAACGGGTGGCCCACCACCAGCACGTGCTCGCGGGCCCCCGGCAGGTGGGACAGAGCCGCAGCGACGACCCGCTCCTCCTTGGTGCCGGCCAGCAGGTGGTCGACCAGCACGCCGATCCGGCGCCCGGCCCCGGGGCGGAACGCGGCCAGCTGCTCGGCCAGGTGGTCCACGCCCTCCAGGCCCTCGACGACGACGCCCTCGACGCGCAGGTCGTCGCCCCAGACCTTCTCCACGAGCTCGGCGTCGTGCTTGCCCTCCACCCAGATCCGCGACCCGCGGGCCACCCGCGCCCGGTGCCCGGCCACCGCCAGCGACCCCGAGGCGGTGCGCCCGGGCGCCACCCGCGCCGAGCGGCCGGCGGGCGCGGG
>CADCUY010000151.1 GCA_902806005.1 uncultured Quadrisphaera sp.
GGCCCTCGAGCGCGCCGTGCTCGGTCGCCTGGCAGCAGTGCACGAGCCAGCGGGCGACGCCCGTCGGCTCCCTGGACGCGTAGCCGGCCAGCGCCTCGGCGTAGGCAGCGGCGCCCAGCTCCGCGAACCCGACCTCGGGGGCGGACACCGCCTTGGGGTCCAGGCCGCGGGTGATGCCGGTGAGCCGGCCGGCCGCGCGGGCGACCAGCCCGTCGGCGACCCCGAAGGGTGCCAGCGCGGCGATCTCCCCGTGCACGAGCGCGGCCACGATCACCGCCGGGGCCGCGGTCGTCCCGGTGACGAGGGAGAACAGCCCGGACAGCCGGGGACCGGCGTGCGGCGCGGGCCGGCCGAGGTCGGCGTTGTCGACCCGGTCGCTCGCGGCCAGCACGTGCATGCGGGCGAGCACCTGGCCGGGCGCCTTGGGCCAGGTGTCGATCATCCCGCCGAGGGCCGCGGACAGCCGCAGCGCTCCCTGCACGACCGGGTCGTCGACGGCCCCGGCCCGCAGTTCGGCCAGCGGCACGTCGACCCCCTCGAGGGCGGCCGAGGCGCGGGCCCCCCGGAGCGCCGACTCGGTGCTCACCCCTGCGGACTCCCGCCGCAGCACCTTGTGGCTCAGCAGCCGGTCCACGCCCGCGCGCGCGGCGTCGGCGACCGCCCGGACCCCGGGCAGCTCGAGCAGCGGCAGCAACGGGTCGGGTGCGCCCGGGCGGGCGCCGGCGCGTGCGGCGCCGGGACGGAGGGGGATGCTCACGTGCTCTCCTCGCTGCGCCGGTCGGTCGCCGGCCGGCGCTGCTGTGCGGGTGCGCGACCGCCTCGGAACGGACGCGACGACGACGGTACGAGGCGCGCTTCCCGCGCCGCCGCCCCACCTGGTTACGCTTTCATCCACCATGGCCCGCCCCCTGACCCTCCTGCTCGTCCGCCACGGGCAGAGCGAGTGGAACGCCGCGGGCCTGATGCAGGGGCAGACGGCCCACATCCCGCTCACCGACCTGGGACGCAGCCAGGCGGAGGAAGCGGCCGAGGAGCTGGCGGGGCTCGCCCCCGGCGTGCTCATCAGCAGCGACCTGCTGCGCGCCGTCCAGACCGCCGAGCCGTGCGCGCGGACCACCGGCCTGCCGATCGTGACCACGCCGGCCCTGCGCGAGCAGGGGTACGGCGTGCTGGAGGGCCGGCCCTCGCGCGAGCTGTGGGACGTCGTCGACTGGAGCGACGCGCAGTGGTCGGCCGAGGGCGGCGAGAGCCTGGCCGAGCTGCACGGCCGGGTCGAGGCGTATCTCAAGGACCTCTGCGCCGAGCCGCCCGCCGACGTCATCGCCCTGGTCACCCACGGCGACACGATCCGCGCCATCCAGGCCGTCGTCGCTGGGCTCGGCCCCGACGCCATGCCGGCGGTCACCCCGCACAACGGCAGCATCACCCGCCTGGAGTTCTGCCCGTGAGGTCGCACCGGCCCGGGTCCCTCGTCGCCGGGCGTGCCCAGCTGCCTCGATGAGGCTCACCGGACCACTGGAGTCCGCGGCGCTGCTCACCGCGCTGCCGGTGCCCGCACGCGCGGCGTCGTCGACGCGGGGCGTGCTGCCGTGGGCACCGCTCGTCGGTGCCGTCCTGGGTGGGGTCGCCGCGGGCGTCGCCGAGGTCGGCGCCCGGACGGTGTCCCCGCTGACCGGGGCGGTGCTCGCCGTCGTGGCGCTCGCCCTCCTGACCCGTGGCCTGCACCTGGACGGGCTGGCCGACACCGCCGACGGCCTCGGCCCGCTGCGCGGACGGGAGCGCGCCCTGCAGGTCATGCGGCAGAGCGACGTCGGCCCGTTCGGCGTGGCCACGCTGGTGCTCACCCTGCTGCTGCAGGCCGCCTGCCTGGCGGCGCTGCTGCCGCAGGGCGGGGGCTGGCTCGTGCTCTGGACGGCGGTCGTCACGGCGCGGCTGGCCATGAGCCGCACCGGGCTGCCCGGGGTCGCCGTCGCGGAGGGGTCGTCGCTGGGCCGCACCGTCGCGGGCACCGTCTCCACCACGTGGCTGACAGCCGCAGGGGTGCTGACCGCCACGGTCGCCGGCCTCGCCGCGGCTGCGGTGCGAGGTCCCGAGCAGGCCGCCGTGCTGGTCGGCGCGGTCGTCGCGGGGCTGCTGGCCGCGGAGGTGCTGCACCGCCGCGCCCTGCGTCGCCTCGGCGGGACCACCGGCGACGTCATGGGTGCGATGGGCGAGGTGGCGACGGCGGCGACCCTGTTGGTCGCCGCCGCCCTCTGGTAGCTCCCGCCCGCGCCGTGGGCGCGGGCGGGTGGTCAGCTCAGCGGCGGCGCAGCAGGCC
>CADCUY010000152.1 GCA_902806005.1 uncultured Quadrisphaera sp.
ACGGCGCCTCCCGGGTCGCGCTGGCTGCGCTGGAGCTCGCCCCCGGCGGGGCGGCCGCGCCGGCGGGACGCCGGGTCCTGGCGCAGGCGGGCTTCGACGCGCGGCTGCTGCTGCGCAACGGCGAGCAGCTGCTGGTGAGCCTGGTGCTGCCGGTGCTCGCCCTGCTCCTCCTGGTCCGGGCGCCCCTGGAGGCCCTGGGGCTGCCGGAGGACCTGGCCGCCCTCCCGCCGGTCGACGTCGTCGCCCCGGGGGTGCTGGCGATGGCCGTCATCGGCACCGCCTTCGCCGGGCAGGCCATCCAGCTCGGCTTCGACCGCCGCTACGGCGTCCTGCGGCTGATGGCCACCACCCCCCTGGGCCGCGGCGGGTTCCTCGCCGGCCGGCTCGGGGCGGTGCTCGTGGTCGAGGTGGCCCAGGTGCTCGTGCTCGGGGGCGTCGCGGTGGCTCTGGGCTGGCGGCCGTGGGCGGCCGGCGCCGCCGCGGTGGTGCTGCTCGTGCTCGCGCTGCTGCTGGGGACGGCCGCCTTCGGCGGGCTGGCGCTGGTGCTCGCGGGCACCCTGCGCGCCGAGGCGGTGCTGGCGCTGGCGAACCTCGTGTTCGTGCTGCTCGTGGCCGGCGGCGGGGTGCTGCTGCCCGTGGCGGGCCTGCCGGGCGCGGTGGGGGCGGTGGCCGCGGCGCTGCCCTCGGGGGCGCTGGGCGAGCTGACCCGTGCGGCGGCGCTCACCGGCGCGCTGCCGCTGGGGCCGGTGGCCGTGCTCGCCGCGTGGGCCGCGGTGGCCGCCGCGCTGGTCGTGCGCACGTTCCGGTGGTCGTCGTGAGTGGGGCGCCTCACAGGCTCTGACCTGCGAGGACCCCGCGGCGCTGGCCTACCCTGGGGGGGTGCCGACGCCGTGGACCCGCCGCATCCTGCTGGCGAACCTCGTGGCCCAGGTGGGCATCGTCCTCACCGGCGGGCTGGTGCGGCTCACCGAGTCGGGGCTGGGGTGCTCCACGTGGCCCGAGTGCGAGCCGGGCACGTACACCCCCACCCTCCAGCCCGAGACCGGGCTGCACGCCTACGTGGAGTTCGGGAACCGGCTGCTGACCTTCGCCGTCGGGGTGCTCGCGATCGCCGCGCTGGTCGCCGTCTGGCGGCTGCGCCCCCGCCGGCGCGGGCTGCGGCTGCTGGCCGCGACGCCGCTGCTCGGGGTGGTCGCCCAGGTGCTGCTCGGCGGGGTGACGGTGCTCACCGACCTGCACCCCGTGCCGGTGGCCGGGCACTTCCTGCTCTCGATGGTGCTGGTCGCCGCGTCGACGGTGCTGCTGCTGCGCCTGTCCGAGGGCGACGGGCCGCCGCGCGCGCTGGTGCACCCGGTGATCCGCCGGATGGCGGCGGGGCTCGCCGCGGTCACGGCGGGCGTGCTCGTGCTGGGCACCGCCGTCACCGGGGCCGGCCCGCACTCCGGCGACGCCGACAGCCCGGCGCGGCTCGGCCTCGACCCGCGCACGGTCAGCTGGCTGCACGCCGACCTGGTGCTGCTGCTGCTGGGGCTGACCGTCGGGCTGGTGGTGGCCCTGCGGGTGACCGGGGCGCCCGCGCGGGCGGTGCGGCTGGCCCAGCTGGTGCTCGGGGTGATCCTCGTGCAGGGGGCGGTCGGGTACGCGCAGTACGCGCTCGACCTGGCGCGGCCGCTGGTGTGGGCGCACATGCTCGGGGCGTGTCTGCTGGTGGTGGCGGTCACGGCGCTGCAGCTCGGGCTGCGCGAGCGCGCCGGGGTGCTGCCGCCCGCGCCCCGCTCCCCCGCGACGCCCGAGGTCGCCCGGGTCTGACCCGCGGGGTCACAGAGCAGCCACACCAGGGCCGCCCCGGCTCGTCGGCAGCGCCCCCACCGACCCGTCACCCTCGCTGGCGCTCACCCAGCCCACCCCCTCCCCGATGATCTTGGGGATCGGCCCACGTCCGGAGCCGATCCGTGGGCTGGAGCTCAAGATCGTCGCCGCCGTGCACAGGACCCGGCCGTCCACAGGTCCGGCCCTGGGTGACGGGTGCGGCGGCGCGGTCGGGGTGCACTCGGCCGCGTGTCCTCATCCCCGCCGCGCCCCGCCGACGCCCTCGCCGTGCTCCGGAGGACCGCCGCCCACCAGGACGCCGTCGTGACCACCCGCGACGTCGCCGCCGCCGGACTCCCCAGGGCGGCGTTGCGCACGGCCCTGCGCCGCAGCGCGTGGGTCCCGCTCCTGCGCGGCAGCTACCTCGTGCGGCCGGAGCTGGAGGGCCCCGCGCTGGAGCGGGCCTGGGCCCGGTCAGCCGTCCTCACCGTGCGCGGCGCCGTGGCCGGGGTCGGCACGGCGGCCCGCCTGCACGGGCTCAGCGGCGTGCCCCTCCCCCACCGCACGCAGGTGGTGGTGCCCGTCGGCGCAGAGGTGCACCAGCGCCCGGACCTGGAGCCGCACGCCTTCGCGCTGACCGAGGGCGACGTCGTCCGGATCAGGGGTCTGCCGGCGACGGCCGGCGTGCGCACCCTGGCCCACCTCGTGCCGGCGCTGCGGCGGCTGGACGCCCTGGCCGTGCTCGACTCGGCCCTGCGCACGGGCCTGGTCGACGCCGGCGGCCTGCGACGGGCTGCGGAGCTGGCGAGGGGCCGTCGCGGGTCGCTCGCGGTGCAGGACCTGTGGGCGCTCGCCGACGCCCGCGCCGAGAGCCCGCTCGAGAGCCGGGTGCGGCTCCGGTGCGCAGAGGGCGGCTGTCCGCCCGACGACCTGCAGGTGCTGCTGCGCGACGAGCACGGCCGCGTCGTGGCACGAGGAGACCTCGGCTTCCGGCGCCGCTCGCGCTCCGGGCGCGGGTGGCTCGTCCTGGAGGCGGACGGCCAGGAGGTGCACAGCACGCCGGACGCCCTCTACCGCGACCGGTGGCGGGCCGACGCGCTGGTCGCGCTCGGGCACGACGTCATCCGCTGCACCTGGGCCGACACGCTCAGCCCCGAGCGGGTGCCCTCCATGGTGAGGGCGGCACTCTGACCTCCGCTCCCGGGATGATCTCGGGGTCCGGTCCACGCCGAGACACGACGGCGGGGCAGAGACCCAAGATCATCGAGCGGGGGGGTCAGCTGAAGGGCAGGGCCTCGAGCACGGCCGGCCACCAGGAGCCCCACCACGCGGCGGGCAGCAGCGCGTCGGCCGCGAGCGCGAGGAAGAGCAGCGTCAGGTAGCTGATCGACACGTGGAACAGCCGCATCGCGCGCACCTCGTCGGCGCTGGCCACCGACCGCGCCCGGCGCAGCAGCTGGTGCGACTCCCCGACGAACCACGCCCCGAGGCCCAGCGCCGCCGCGGCGTACAGCGGCCCGGTGCCCGCGACGGGGACGAGCAGCAGCGTCGCCGCCGCCGTGGCCCACGCGTAGGCCACCGACTGCCGCGCCACCGACTCCGGCGACGCCACCGCCCCGAGCATCGGCACCCCGGCGGCCACGTAGTCGCGCCGGTACTTGATCGACAGCGGCCAGTAGTGCGGCGGCGTCCAGAGGAAGATCACCGCGAAGAGCACCCAGGGCGCCCAGGACAGCGAGCCGGTGACCGCCGACCACCCGATCAGCACGGGCATGCACCCGGCCACCCCGCCCCAGACGATGTTCTGCCTGCTCCGGCGCTTGAGCAGCATCGTGTAGAAGAGCACGTAGAACGCGATGGCGGCAGCGGCCAGCACGGCCGAGAGCGGGTTCACCAGCACGGCGAGCCACGCCACCGAGAGGACGCCGAGCCCGAGGCCGAAGGCCACGGCCTCGCGCGGGCTGACCACACCGGTGACCAGCGGACGCCGCTCGGTGCGGTGCATGAGCATGTCGATGTCGCGGTCGACGTAGCAGTTCAGCGCGTTGGCCGACCCGGCGGCGAGCGCGCCGCCGACGACCGTGGCGGCCACCAGGCCGAGCGGGGGCAGGCCGCGCTGGGCCAGCACCATCGTCGGCACGGTGGTCATGAGCAGCAGCTCGATGATGCGGGGCTTGGTCAGGGCCAGGAAGCCCCGCAGCCGCTCCGAGCGCCCGGGCGACCGGTCGCGCTCGGCGGCGCGGGGCGCGGGCACCGCGCCCGGGCGAGCCGCAGTGCTGTCCGTGGCGGTCACGCGCTGTGAGTCCTCACTCCCGAACTGCTCGGCGCGAGCCGGGGACGTCGTCCCGCCGGCTCGCCGTGCCCTGACGGGCTGACGCGTCCAGGATACGGCCCGCGCGGACGGCGACCCAGGGCCGGCCGCGTGGCCTCCGTCACCGCCGGCGCACAGGACCGGTGATCACCGGGCGCGCGCCGTCGCCGCTGCTGAGTAGGCTTCCCGCGACGCTCCCGCTGACGAGACGCCGTGCGCCCTCTCCACCTCGAGCGCACGCGCACGAGAGGACCCCCGCATGGCCGATCCTGCGACGCTGACCTGGGACGAGACCGACCAGAGGGCCGTCGACACGGCCCGCCTGCTCGCCGCCGACGCCGTGCAGAAGGTGGGCAACGGGCACCCCGGCACCGCGATGAGCCTGGCGCCGCTGGCGTACCTGCTGTTCCAGAAGGTCATGGCCGGCGACCCCGCCGACGACCAGTGGCCGGGGCGCGACCGCTTCGTCCTCTCCGCAGGGCACTCGAGCCTCACCCTCTACACCCAGCTCTACCTGGCCGGCTACGGCCTCGAGCTCGACGACCTGAAGGCGCTGCGCACCTGGGGCTCGAAGACGCCGGGGCACCCGGAGTACAAGCACACGCGCGGCGTGGAGATCACCACCGGGCCGCTGGGCCAGGGCCTGGCCACGGCGGTCGGCATGGCCGCCGCCGCGCGCCGCGAGCGCGGCCTGCTCGACCCCGACGCCGAGGCGGGGACGTCGGTCTTCGACCACACGGTCTTCGTGGTCGCCTCCGACGGCGACCTCCAGGAGGGCATCACCGCCGAGGCCAGCTCCTGGGCCGGCCACCAGGAGCTCGGCAACCTGGTCGTGGTCTACGACCAGAACCAGATCTCCATCGAGGACGACACCGACATCTCCTTCACCGAGGACGTCGTCGCCCGCTACGCCTCGTACGGCTGGCACACCCAGACCGTCGACTGGCGCGGCGGGCGCGCCGCCGACGGCGCCGAGGCCTACGCCGAGGACCTCGAGGCCCTGCACGCGGCGCTGCAGGCCGCGAAGGCCGAGCGCGGGCGCCCGTCGTTCATCGCCCTCAAGACGATCATCGCCTGGCCGGCGCCGACGCTGCAGAACACCGGCAAGGCCCACGGCGCGGCGCTCGGCGAGGACGAGGTCCGCGCCACCAAGGAGGTCCTGGGCTTCGACCCCGACGCGACGTTCGCCGTGGACGACGCCGTGCTGGCCCGCACCCGCGGGCTCGCCGACCGCGTCAAGCCCGTGCGCGCCGACTGGGACAGCCGGTACGCCGACTGGGCCGCCGCGAACCCGGAGCGGGCCGCGCTGCACGAGCGGCTGAGCACCCGCACCCTGCCCGACGGGTGGCAGGACGCGCTGCCGACCTTCGAGGCCGGCAAGGACGTCTCGACCCGCAAGGCCTCCGGCGCCGTGCTGAACGCCCTCGGCCCCGTCCTGCCCGAGCTGTGGGGCGGCTCGGCCGACCTCGCCGAGTCGAACAACACGACCATCGAGGGCGACAGCTTCGTGCCCTCGACGAAGACCACGGCGATGTGGCCGGGCGGGCCGTACGGGCGCACCCTGCACTTCGGCATCCGCGAGCACGCGATGGGCGCCATCCTCTCCGGGATCACCCTGCACGGGGGCACCCGCGCCTACGGGGGCACCTTCCTCGTCTTCAGCGACTACATGCGCCCCGCCGTGCGCCTCGCGGCCCTGATGGAGATCCCCACGACCTACGTGTGGACCCACGACTCGATCGGCCTCGGCGAGGACGGCCCCACCCACCAGCCGGTCGAGCACCTGGCGGCCCTGCGCACCATCCCGGGCCTGGCCGTGGTGCGGCCCGCCGACGCCAACGAGACGGCACTCGCCTGGCGCGGGATCCTCGAGCGCACCGACGGCCCGGCCGGCCTGGTGCTGACCCGCCAGAACGTGCCGACCTACGAGCGCGGGCCGGGCGAGGCCACCCCGGAGGCGATGGGCTCCGCCGACGGCGTGCTCAAGGGCGCCTACGTGCTCGCCGAGGCCAGCGGCGGCGCCCCGCAGGTGATCCTCGTCGGCACCGGCTCGGAGGTGCAGATCGCCGTGGCCGCCCGCGAGCAGCTGGAGGCCGACGGGGTGCCGACCCGCGTGGTCTCGATGCCCTGCCGCGAGTGGTTCGTCGAGCAGGACCCCGCCTACCTCGAGCAGGTGCTGCCCGGCTCCGTGCGCGCCCGGGTCTCGGTGGAGGCGGGCGTCTCCGCCGGCTGGCGCGACGTCATCGGCGACGCCGGCCGCTCGGTCTCCCTCGAGCACTTCGGGGCCTCGGCCGACTACAAGACCCTGTACGCCGAGTTCGGCTTCACCGCGGAGGCCGTGGTCGCCGCGGCCCGGGAGTCGATGGCCGCCGTCGGCGCCGACACCCTGCCGCCCCTGGCCGGCTCCAGCCCCACCGAGGGCGGCGCCGCCGACCGCTGAGCACCGCCCGTCCCGTCCAGCACCGCCCGTCCCGTCCAGCACCGTCCCGCAGCACCCACCGGACCACGCACAGGAGACGCGCCATGACCAACCAGAACCTCGCCCGGCTGTCGGAGGCGGGAGTCGCCGTCTGGCTCGACGACCTCTCGCGAGAGCTGACCGACGGCGGCGGGCTGCAGGCCCTCGTCGAGGAGAAGAGCGTCGTGGGGGTCACCACCAACCCCACGATCTTCGCCACCGCCCTGGCCAAGGGCGACCGCTACGCCGACCAGGTCAAGGAGCTCGCGCAGGCCGGGGCGAGCCTCGACGAGGCCGTCCTCGAGATCACCACCACCGACGTGCGGGCCGGCTGCGACCTGCTCCGGCCGGTGCACCAGGCCACCGACGGGCGCGACGGGCGCGTCTCGCTCGAGGTCGACCCGCGGCTCGCGCACGACACCGCCGCGACCGCCGAGGCGGCGCGCACCCTGTGGGCGAAGGTCGACCGCCCGAACCTCTTCATCAAGATCCCCGCCACGGTGGAGGGTCTCTCGGCCATCACCGCGGCGATCGGCGAGGGGATCAGCGTCAACGTGACCCTGATCTTCAGCCTCGACCGCTACCGGGCGGTGCTCCAGGCCTACCTCGCCGGCCTGGAGCAGGCCAGGGAGAAGGGCCTGGACCTCTCCGGCATCCACTCCGTGGCGAGCTTCTTCGTCTCCCGGGTGGACACCGAGGTCGACCGCCAGCTCGGGGAGGCCGCCACCGACGAGGCGCGCGGCCTGCGCGGCAAGGCCGCCCTGGCCAACGCCCGGCTCGCCTTCGCCACCTTCGAGGAGGTCAGCGCCAGCCCGCGCTGGCAGGTGCTCGCCGAGGCGGGCGCGAACCCGCAGCGGCCGCTGTGGGCCTCCACCGGCGTGAAGGACCCCGACTACCCGGACACCATGTACGTCAGCGAGCTGGTCACCGACGGGGTCGTCAACACCATGCCGGGCTCCACCCTGGAGGCGTTCGCCGACCACGGCGAGGTCACCGGCGACACCGTGCGCGGCCGCGCCGGCGAGGCGTCGGCCACCCTCGACGCCCTCGAGCGGGTGGGCGTGGCCTACGCCGACGTCGTCGACGGGCTCGAGCGCGAGGCCCTCGCCAAGTTCGAGAAGTCGTGGGGCGAGCTGCTCGAGACGGTCGGCGCCGAGCTCGAGCGCGCGAAGGCCGGCACCGGCCACCAGGGCAGCGCGTGAGCGGCACCCTCGCAGTCGCCGTCAGCGGCGCGGCCGAGGACGCCGTCCGCTCCGAGGTCTCGGGCCTGGTCGCCGACGGGGTCGCCTCGTCGCTGTTCGCCAAGGACCCGGGGCTGTG
>CADCUY010000153.1 GCA_902806005.1 uncultured Quadrisphaera sp.
CCCCCGGGCGTGGCTGACCGCCGCGGTGCTGCTCGCGGCCGGGCTCGGCGCCGTCCTGCTCGGCGCCGCCCGGTGAGCCGCCCGGCGCAGGACCCCGGGGCCGGGGAGCCCGCCGACCTCGTCGTCTCCGGCCTGGCCTTCGCCTACCCCGACGGGCACCAGGCGCTGTTCGGCGTCGACCTCCGCGTCGCCGCGGGCGAGCGGGTGGCGGTGCTGGGCCCCAACGGCGCGGGCAAGACGACGCTGCTGCTGCACCTGGTGGGCGTGCTCGGCGCGGTCGCCGGCGGCACCGGCACGGGCAGCATCCGCGTCGGCGACGTCGAGCTGGGCCCGGCCACGCTGGCGCAGGTGCGCCGCCGCGTCGGCCTGGTCTTCCAGGACCCCGACGACCAGCTGTTCATGCCCACCGTCGCCGACGACGTCGCCTTCGGGCCCCGCCACGCGGGGCTGCGCGGCCCCGCGCTGGCCGCCCGGGTGGAGGAGGCGCTCGCCGCCGTGGGGCTGGCCGACGTCGCGGCCCTGCCCGCCCACCACCTCTCCGCGGGGCAGCGGCGCCGGGTGGCCCTGGCCACGGTGCTCGCGGTGCGCCCGGGCGTGCTCGTGCTCGACGAGCCGACGTCCGGGCTCGACCCGGCGTCCCGGCGCGACCTGGTGCAGGTGCTCGACGGCCTCGACGCCACGGTGCTCACCGTCACCCACGACCTCCCGCACGCCCTGCGCACCTGCAGCCGCGCCGTCCTGCTCAGCGGCGGGCGGGTCGTCGCCGACGCCCCCACCCAGGAGCTGCTGGCCGACGCCGAGCTGCTCGCCGCGCACCGGCTGGAGCTGCCCTACGGGTTCGACCCCCGGTCGGTGCCTGCGCCGACCGGGCGCGCTCCCGTGCCGGGCCGCGGCGCTGGCGCTAGGTTGCGGCCATGAGCAGCGACCCCAGCGACCGGGCGGCCCTCGAGCGGGAGATCCGGTCCCGGCAGGAGCACCTGGCCTCGACCGTCGACGAGCTCGCCGGCCGGGTCGCGCCCAAGGCCCTGGTGCACAGCGCGACCGCCGGCGCGACGTCGAGGCTCAGGCGGCTCGTGGACACCGTGAAGGCCAAGGTGCAGCGCAGCCCCTCCGGGTCCAGGGCGCAGCCGGCCCTCAGCCCGGTGCGGGACGGCGGGCAGCAGGACGGCGGGGGGCAGGACGACGGCCAGGGCTCCGCGCGCGGGCGGGGCTCGGTCGCCGCCGTCCGGACGGCCGTGGCTCCCGCGGTGCTCGACGAGGACGGCGCCCTGCGCGTCGCCCGCCTCACCGCCGTCGGCAGCGCCGCGCTGGCGCTGCTCGGGGCGCTCCTGTGGCGGCGCGGCTCCCGCTGACCTCGGGGTAGCGTCGCCGGGTGAGCCAGACCCCGGTCCCCGACCCCCGCGGGGCGGCCGCGGGCTCCGGGCTGCCGATCCGGATGCTGCACGACCGGGTGCTGGTCGCCCACGACGCCGACGCGGGCGAGCGGCGCTCGATGGCGGGCATCGTCATCCCGGCCACCGCGGCCGTCGCGCACCGCCTGGCGTGGGGCGCCGTGGCCGCCGTCGGGCAGCACGTGCGCCAGGTCAAGGTCGGCGACCGGGTGCTGTTCGACCCCGAGCAGCGCGCCGAGGTGGAGCTGCAGGGCCGCGAGTACGTGCTGCTGCGCGAGCGCGACCTGCACGCCGTCGCCACGCCCGGCGACGACCGCGGCCACACGGGGCTGTACCTCTGAGCCAGGCCCCGCCGGTCTCCCGCCGGGCCAACGCCCGGTACACGGTGCTCGACGCGCCCGGGCCCCTGCCGGTCGACATGCTGCGGTCGCTGCCGGCGATCCGCCGCGACCCGGTCGGATTCCTGGCCCGCACCGTCGACCGGCACGGGCCCCTGGTGGCCTTCCCGCTGCCGAAGACCCCGGTGCTGCTGGTCAACACCCCGGCCGGCGCCCGCCGGGTGCTCGTCGAGGGCGCCGGCACCTGGTCGAAGCAGACGGTGCAGTACTCCTCCCTCGCCCTGGTCACCGGCAGCGGCCTGCTCACCACCGACGGCAGCGCGTGGCGCGACGTGCGCCGCGCCGTCCAGCCCGCCTTCGGGCACGGCTCCCTCGACGTCGTCGCCGACCAGGCGGTCGCCGCCGCCGAGCGGGTGCGCGCCGGGTGGCCCGACGCCGGGCCCGTGGAGGTCGACGTCGACGCCGCCGCCCTGCGCGCGACCCTGGAGGTGGTGGGGCGCACCCTGTTCGGCGGGGACGTCGGCGACGACGGCGAGCGCGTGGTCGCCGCGGTGCTGGCCGGGCTGC
>CADCUY010000154.1 GCA_902806005.1 uncultured Quadrisphaera sp.
CACGACGTCCTTGAGCGCGATGACCCCGAGCGCCCGGGCCGTGCGGCCGTCGGAGACGGCGACGACCAGCGGGGTGCCGCCCCCGGCGGCGATGCCGTCGACGACGGCGTCGAGCTCGGCGGGCGGGTTCCCGCCGTGCTCGCGCACCCACGCGGTCACCGTGGCCGCGGCGCCCTTGCGCACCTGCTGGCCGCCTGGCCCGTCCACGCCGCTCATCCGGGTCTGGGCGGTGAAGGGGACGGGGACGAGGTCGGCCAGCACGCCCTCGTCGCGCTGGCCCCGGCGCTGGTCGGGGTGGGCGAAGCGCTCCTTCACCAGCACGACGACGGAGCGGCCCTCGGGGGTCTCGTCGGCCAGGCTCGCCAGCTGCGCGGTGTCGGCCAGCTCCTCGATCGGGGTGCCGCCGACGGGGTGCAGGTCGGCCGCCTCGCGGTTGCCCAGGGTGATCGTCCCGGTCTTGTCCAGCAGGAGGGTGTCGACGTCGCCCGCCGCCTCGACGGCGCGCCCGCTCATGGCGAGCACGTTGCGCTGCACCAGGCGGTCCATGCCCGCGATGCCGATCGCGGAGAGCAGCGCGCCGATGGTCGTGGGGATCAGGCAGACCACGAGCGCCGAGAGCACGACGAGCGACTGGGGCGCGCCGGCGTAGCGGGCGAAGGGCTGCAGGGTGGCCACGGCGAGCAGGAAGACGATCGTCAGCGAGGCGAGCAGGATGTTCAGCGCGATCTCGTTGGGGGTCTTCTGCCGCGCGGCGCCCTCGACCAGGGCGATCATCCGGTCGACGAAGGTCTCCCCCGGCTCGGAGGTGATCTGCACGACGATCCGGTCGCTGAGCACCCGCGTGCCCCCGGTGACCGAGCTGCGGTCGCCGCCGGACTCCCGGATCACCGGGGCCGACTCGCCGGTGATGGCGCTCTCGTCGACGCTGGCGATCCCCTCGACGACGTCGCCGTCGCCCGGGATCACCTCGCCCGCCTCGACGACGACCCGGTCGCCGAGCACGAGGCGGTCGGCGGCGACGGGCTCCTCTGAGCCGTCCGCCGCCAGGCGGCGCGCCACGGTGTCGGTGCGCGTGCGGCGCAGGGTCTCGGCCTGGGCCTTGCCCCGGCCCTCGGCGACGGCCTCGGCGAGGTTCGCGAAGAGGACGGTGAGCCAGAGCCAGACCGCGATGGAGACCGAGAAGGGGCTCGGGTCGAGGACGGCGAGCACGGTGGTGAGCACCGAGCCGACCTCGACGACGAACATCACCGGGTTGCGCACCAGGGTGCGCGGGTCGAGCTTGCGGAACGCCTCGGGCAGCGACCGCACGATCTGCGCGGGGTCGAGCAGGCCCCGACCACGCTGCCGCGGTGACGCCGTGGGCTCGGGCGCCAGATCCGGTGAGCCGGGGCGCTCGGCGGTGATGCTCATGAGCGTGCTCCTGACGCGGTGGTGAGGCCTTCGGCGAGGGGTCCGAGCGCGAGCGCCGGGAAGTACGTGAGACCGGTGACGATGACGAGCACCCCGACCACGAGGGTGACGAAGAGGCCCGAGTGCGTGGGCAGGGTGCCCACCGACCGCGGCGTCGGCGTCTGGCGGGCCAGGCTGCCGGCCAGCGCCAGCGCGAAGGCGATCGGCAGGAAGCGCCCGACGAGCATGCACAGCCCGAGCGCGGTGTTGCCGAAGGTGGTGGCGGTGGTGATGCCCGCGAAGGCGCTGCCGTTGTTGTTGCTGGCCGAGGTGAAGGCGTACAGCGCCTCGCTGAACCCGTGGGCGCCGCTGTTGGTGAAGCCCTCCCGGAAGGAGGGCAGCGACACGGCGATGGCCAGGCCCACGAGCAGCGCGGTCGGGGTGGCGAGGACGTACAGGGCGACGAGCTCGATCTCCCGGCTGCCGATCTTCTTCTGCAGGTACTCCGGGGTGCGGCCGACCATCAGCCCGGCGAGGAAGACGGCGAGGGTGGCGATGACGAGGATCCCGTAGAGGCCGGCGCCGACGCCACCGGGCGTGACCTCGCCGAACATCATGTTGAGGATCAGCATGCCGCCGCCGATGGCGGTGTAGCTGTCGTGGAAGGAGTTCACGGCGCCGGTGGACGTCGTGGTGGTCGCCGTGGCGAACAGCGCCGACTGCTCGACGCCGAAGCGCACCTCCTTGCCCTCCAGCGAGGCGCCCACGGCCTGCGGCACCGTGCCGGGGTGGGCCACCTCGAAGCCGGTGGTCACCGCGAGCGAGATGCCGAAGACCACGGCCATGGCGCCGAGGATCGCCAGGCCCTGGCGCCGGTCGCCGACCATGGTGCCGAAGGTGCGGGTCAGCGCCACGGGGATGAGCAGGAGGAGGAGGACCTCCAGGAAGTTCGTCGCCGGGTTGGGGTTCTCGAACGGGTGGGCGGAGTTGGCGTTGGAGTAGCCGCCACCGTTCGTCCCGGCGAGCTTGATGGCCTCCTGGCTGGCCACCGGACCCCCGACGATCGTCTGCGCGCCTCCGGCCAGGGTCGTGACCGTCTGGTCGCCGGAGAGGTTCTGCACCACGCCGCCGGCCATGAGCAGGACGGCCGCGACGAGTGAGAGCGGCAGCAGGACCCGGGTCACGCCCCGGACGAGGTCGACCCAGAAGTTGCCGATCCGGTCGGTGCGGGTGCGGGTGAAGCCGCGCACCAGCGCCACGGCGACCGCGAGGCCCACCGCGGCGCTGAGGAAGTTCTGCACCGCCAGCCCCAGCGCCTGCACGGCGTGGCCGAGGGTGGCCTCGCCGGCGTAGGACTGCCAGTTCGTGTTGGTCACGAACGAGGCGGCCGTCTCGAAGGCCTGGCTCGGCGTCACCGGCGGCAGCCCGCGGTCGAGCGGGAGCCGGTCCTGCAGGCGCAGCAGGGCGTAGAGGACGAGCACGCTGACCGCCGAGAAGGCGAGCAGGCTGCGCAGGTAGGTCGCCCAGGTCTGGTCGGCGTCGGGGTCCACGCCGCTGGCGCGGTACAGCAGCCGCTCGGCGCCCAGGTGCCTCCGGGTGGTGAAGGTGCGCGCCATGTGGTCGCCGAGGGGGGCGTAGCAGGCGGCGAGGGCGGCGAGCAGGACGGCGAGCGCGACCAGGAAGGCGGCGGTGCTGCCCATCAGAACCGCTCGGGGAACAGCACGGCGGCGAGCAGGTAGCCCACCAGCAGGAGGGCCAGGACGCCGCCCACGGCGTCCGCGGGGTCGACGGTCACAGCCGCTCCACCCCCCTGGCGAGCAGGAGGAGGAGCGCGAACGCGACGACGCTGAGCCCCAGGTAGATCAGGTCGCCCACAGCACTGCCTTCCGACCGGACGCGCGCACCCGGACGGGTGCGACGGCCCTGTCTAGGCCCGGCGGAGCGCCGTCAGGCGGCTGCTAACGCGATGCTGACGCGCGAGCGCCGTTCGCTGACGCCGCCGATCCGCGGCCCGCGCGCCCGGGGACGTCCGCGCACTCCGGATCCGCAGTGCACGGACGCACGAGGGACCGGTGGGGGCGCCCCCACCGGTCCCTCGTGCGTGCTGGTCGGTCAGACGCTCGAGGGCTGCGCCTCGGCCTCGGAGCGCTCGCGCAGGTCGATCTGCTCGGCCCGGTGGCGGCGGAACGAGTGCGCCACCGCGAGCCCCCACACCGCCGCGATCACCGCGTAGACCGCGTAGCGCACGGGGTCGGCGGCGTCGACCTGGTCGCTGCGCAGCAGGGTGCGGGTGTTGACGAGGATGATCACGCCACCCACCAGCGAGCCCATCACGCGCGGCGGGATGTGGCGCACCAGCCAGGCGGCGATCGGCGCCGCGACGACCCCGCCGACCAGCAGGGCGAGGACCCAGGCGTAGTCCACGCCCTGCGAGCCGATGCCGATGATGAAGCCGACGCTGGCCGCGATCGCGACGAGGAACTCGCTGGTGTCGATCGAGCCGATGACCTTGCGCGGCTCGAGCCGGCCGCTGGCGAGGATCGCCGGGGTGCCCACGGGCCCCCAGCCGCCGCCGCCGGTGGCGTCGACGAAGCCGGCGACGACGCCCAGCGGGGCGAGGAAGCGCTTGCGCAGCGGCTTGCCGAGGTTGCCCGTGGGCAGGCCCTGCAGGGTGAAGCGCACGAAGATGTACAGGCCCAGCGCCAGCAGGACGATCGCCATCAGGGGCTCGGCGACCTCGGTCGACAGCGACGACAGGAACGTGGCGCCGGCGAAGGCGCCGACCGCGCCGGGGATGCCGACCTTGGCGACGACCTTCCAGTCGACGTTGCCGAACTTCCAGTGCGAGACCCCGGAGGCCAGCGTGGTGCCGATCTCGGCCAGGTGGACGGTCGCGGAGGCCGCGACGGGGTTGGTGCCGATGGCGAGCAGCAGCGTCGTCGAGGTGACGCCGTAGGCCATGCCGAGGCTGCCGTCGACGAGCTGGGCGCCCAGGCCGACGAGGGCGAGGAGGACGAGGTTGACCACGAGGGTCTCCGTTCAGGGAGTGCGGGAGGGGGGCCGGGAGCCGACGGCCCGGGCGGTCAGCCCGGTCGGACGGCGCGTGCGGCCCGACAGGCGGCGCTCGCCGTGCGCAGCAGGTCGACGTGCCGGCGGCTCACCAGGAGCGCTCCGCGGTCGTGCGTGGTCATCGCCGTGAACCCCTCGAGAGCGGGCGTGCTTGCGCGCGCCGGTCGGCGCGCGCCCGGTCATCACCCGGGGCACCCCACCACGACGGAGGGTTGCCGCCCAGCGAGCCGGGGCTGCGTGCTGGGACTCGTGACCTGGGCCCACCGTAGGGGGCGCCGCAGACGGCCGTCAATCCCGACCGGATGGGTCGGGTAATCCGCCGCGCCGCGGTCAGAGGTTGCGCCAGGCGTCCGGCTCGTCCACCAGCTGCCGCACGCCCGCCGGGAGCTCGCCGCTCACGAGGTCCGCCAGCGTCACCGCGTCGAGCACCCGGCGCACGCTGGCCCGCACCGCCACCCACACCGGCAGCAGGGCCTCGGCGGAGCCGGAGTAGACCAGGTCCTGGGGCCGCTCGCTGTTGACGAAGACCAGGGGCCCGTCCACGGCCCGCACGACGTCGGCGACGCTGACCTCCGCGGGCGGGCGCGCCAGCCGGTGCCCGCCCCGCGCCCCGCGCTGGCTGGCGACGACGCCGTCGCGGCGCAGGTCCTGGAGGATCACCTCGAGGAAGCGGTGCGGGATGCCCTGCGCGGTGGCCAGCGCGTCGGAGGTGAGGTGGCGCCCCGGCTCCGCCGCGGCCAGCTCGACGGCGGCGCGCACCGCGTAGTCGGCCCGGGCGGAGATCCTCACCCCGCCATCCTCCCGCCACCGGCGGTCGCGGCGCCCCACGGCCGCTGGGCGGCAGAGCGCCGCGCGGGGCATGCTCGGGGGGACGCCCGACCCACCTCGTGAGGAGCACCCGTGTCGAAGGCCGCCACCGGCGCCCGGTACCTGATCGTCCTCGCCGCCGCGCTGGCCGCCCGGCAGGTGGTGGGGGCCCGCCAGCAGCGCCGGCGCGACCTGGGGGGCGCGAGCCCCGAGCACTGGGCCGACGCCGTCCGCGCGCCGCAGCCCCCGGACGGCGAGGAGCAGCGCTAGGGGCCGATCCGCACCAGGAGCATCGCGACGTCGTCCTGCCCCCCGGCGGCCATCTCCGCGAGCAGCGCGTCGCAGACGGCGTCGGTGCTGGCCCCGCGGTCGGTGGCGGCGAAGCTGCGGGTCAGGACCGCCATCCCGTCGTCGAGGTCGCGCTCGCGGGTCTCGACCAGCCCGTCGGTGTACAGCAGCAGCTCGGAGCCCGGCGGCAGGGCCACCACGCGCTCGCCGCGGTGCGCGGCCCCGGGGGGCACGGCGCCGATCAGCGGCGAGGGCGCCCGCTCGAGCGCGCTGACGGCGCCGTCGGGGGTGCGCACCAGGGGCGGCAGGTGGCCGGCGTTGGTGAAGGCCAGCGTGGCGCCCTCGGGGTCGAGCAGGAGCCGGCCGTAGATGGCCGTGGCCAGCTGGGCCATCTCGAAGTCCTGCACCAGCCGGTCGAGCCGGTCGAGCACCACCGAGGGGCTGCTGCCCTCGTAGGCGTAGGAGCGCAGCACGCTGCGCAGCTGCCCCATCGCCGCGGCGGCGGCGATGTCGTGGCCCATGACGTCGCCGATCGCCAGGCCGATGGCCCCGTCGGGCAGGGCGAAGACGTCGTACCAGTCGCCGCCGACCTGCGCGTCGCGGGAGCCGACGTGGTAGCGGGCGGCGCAGTCGACCCCCGGCAGGCGCGGCAGCACGGGCAGCAGGGCGTGCTGCAGCGCGGAGGAGACGTCGTGCTCGCGGGCCCGGGCGGCCCGCTCGTTCCGCAGCTGCTGCAGGTAGCCCAGCAGCACCTCGGCCTGGCGGGCGAACGACTCGGCGGCGGCCCGCGACTCCTCGGTGAAGGCCGCCCGCAGCTGGGCGTAGAGGTTGAGGCCGCCGATCACGCCGGCCCCGTCGACCAGCGGGAGCGAGAGGCTGCTGCGCACGCCCGCCCGGCTGGCCTCGGCGGCCATCTCGTACCACCGCGGCTCGTCGTGGAAGTCGACGACGACGATCTCGCGCGCCTCGTCCATGGCCGTGAGGCAGGGGCCCGAGCTGCGCTGGTACTGCGCGTCGTCGAGGGCGCGCACGAGGTCGTTGGACGCGGCGAGCGTGCGCGGAGCGCCCTGCTGCAGCAGCGTGAGGCTGGCTCCGTCGCACCCGGGGACGCCGCGACGGACCGTCTCGACCAGGTGGTCGAGGGCTGCCTTCAACTCGTCGCCGTCTTGGACGGGCAGGCTCATCAGAGGGCCTTCCGGGACGCTCGCGGACGTGGCGGCCCGTCGGGGAGCACTGCCGCTGCCGACGCCCGTCACCCTGTCGTCCCAAGGTCGGCGCACGGCCGACCTTATGGCGTCAGGCCGTGATCGGCACGGCGGTGATCCGCGCCCGGCATGATGGGGGGCCGATCACCGCCAGGAGGCCCAGGATGACCACGGAAGCACCTCGGGAGTCACAGGGTCGCCCGTCGAGCCAGGACGCTGGGAACGCCGCGGGCCAGGACGCGCTGGCGCTGCGGCTGGGCGAGCTGGCCCGGGCGCTGGAGCACGAGGAGGGCACCGAGCGGACCCTCGAGCGCGTGGTGGAGACCGCCATCGCCCTCGTGCCCGGCGCCGACGAGGCCTCGATCAGCGTGGTCACCGCCCGCCGGAGGGTGACCTCGCAGGCCGCCTCGAGCCCGCTGCCCGAGCGGGTCGACGCCCTGCAGGCGGAGACGGGCCAGGGCCCGTGCCTGGACGCGGTGTTCGAGCAGCAGACCGTGCGGGTCGCCGACATGGCCACCGACCAGCGCTGGCCGCACTTCGCCGCGCTCGCCGCCGAGGCCGGCGCCGCCGCCATGCTGTCGTTCCAGCTCTTCGTCGAGGGCGACACCCTCGGGGCGCTGAACCTCTACGCCCGCACGGCGGACGCCTTCGACGACGAGTCGGAGCACGTGGGCCTGCTGGTCGCGACGCACGCCGCCGTCGCGTTCGCCGGGGTGCGGACCTCCGACGAGCTGAGGGCCTCGATGGCCACCCGCGACCTGATCGGCATGGCCAAGGGCATCCTCATGGAGCGCCACAGGGTCACCGGGCAGCAGGCCTTCGACCTGCTGGCCGGCGTCAGCCAGGACACCAACCGCAAGCTGCGCGACGTCGCGGACGACCTCGTGCACAGCGGCCTGATGCCTGAGCGCGCGCCCGCGCCGCGTGGCTGAGCCGCACGTCGTCACCGCGGGCCCCGCCGGCGGGCAGCCCGTCGTCCTGGTGCACGGGGTCGGCTCGTCCTCGGCGTACTTCCGCCGGCTGGTCGCCGTCCTGGCCCGCACCCGGCCCGTGGTGGCGCTCGACCTGCCGGGCTTCGGCCGCTCCGCGACCCCGCGGCGCCCGCTGACCGTGGCCGAGC
>CADCUY010000155.1 GCA_902806005.1 uncultured Quadrisphaera sp.
GCCCGGCCTCGACGTCGCGGGGAGCGCCGCCCTGGGCGCTGGTGACGGTCGGGTCGCTCACCGCCGCACCGTACCGAGGGCGGGCGCGCCCGCGCCGAGCACCGGGGCGCGGGCGCCTAGGCTGGTGGGGTGCTGCGCAGAGGGGGGACCAAGGGCGAGCCGACCCCCGCCCCGGGCGAGCAGGCCCGGCGCGCCGAGGTCGAGCGCCTGGAGAAGGTGGGCGGCAAGAACCGGCCCACGCCCAAGCGGTCGAGCGCCCAGGCGGCCAACCGCCGCCCGCTGGTGCCCGGCGACCGCAAGGAGGCGGCGCGCGCCGCCCGCGAGGCCGCCCGCGAGCAGCGGGCGAAGGCCCGGGCCGGGATGATGGCCGGCGACGAGCGCTTCCTGCCGGTCAGGGACCGCGGCCCGGTGCGGCGCTTCGTGCGCGACACCGTCGACGCCCGCCACAACATCGGCGAGAACCTCATCATCATCGCGCTCGTGATCCTGCTGCTGCAGTTCCTCGTGCCGCTGCTGCTGCGCTCCAGCCCCGGCGCCTCGCAGGTGGCGCTGCTCGGCGGCACGGCGCTGCTGTACTCCACGCTGCTGCTGATCATCGGCGACTCGTTCCTGCTGGGGCGGCGGATCCGCAAGCGGGTGGCCGAGCGCTTCGGCGCCGACGCCGCCCGCGAGAAGGGCCTGGCCCTCTACGGCATCACCCGCGCCCTGCAGCTGCGCCGCGGGCGGGTCCCCGCTCCCGGCGTGGCGCGGGGCCAGCCGCCGCGCTGAGCCCCCGTCGCCGCCACCGGCCGCCGCGCCTAGGGTCGTCGGCATGGACTTCCGCTACCTCGGCGACAGTGGCCTCAAGATCTCCGAGATCACCTACGGCAACTGGCTCACCCACGGCTCGCAGGTCGAGAACGACGTCGCGACCGCGTGCGTGCGCGCCGCGCTGGACGCCGGCATCTCCACCTTCGACACCGCCGACGTGTACGCCAACGGCGCCGCCGAGACCGTGCTGGGCGCGGCGCTCAAGGGCGAGCGGCGCGAGTCCCTGGAGATCTTCACCAAGGTGTACTTCCCGACCGGCCCCGGGGGGAAGAACGACGTCGGGCTCTCGCGCAAGCACATCATGGAGAGCATCGACGCCTCGCTGCGGCGGCTGCAGACGGACTACGTCGACCTCTACCAGGCCCACCGGTACGACACCGAGACGCCGCTGGAGGAGACCGTGCAGGCCTTCGCCGACGTCGTGCGCGCCGGCAAGGCGCTGTACCTCGGGGTCAGCGAGTGGACCGGCGAGCAGATCCAGGCCGCGCACACCATGGCCACCGACCTCGGGGTGCAGCTGATCTCCAGCCAGCCGCAGTACTCGATGCTGTGGCGGGTCATCGAGGACGAGGTGGTGCCCACCTGCCGGGCCCTCGGCGTCTCGCAGATCGTCTGGTCGCCGATCGCCCAGGGCGTGCTGACCGGGAAGTACGCGCCCGGGCAGCCGCTGCCCGAGGGCTCGCGCGCCACCGACGACAAGGGCGGCGCCCAGTTCATCCAGCGCTTCCTGCGCGACGAGGTGCTCACCCGCGTGCAGGCCCTGCGGCCGATCGCCGACGAGCTCGACCTCACGCTGGCCCAGCTGGCGATCGCCTGGGTGCTCGCCAACGACAACGTCGCGACCGCCCTGGTCGGTGCCTCGCGGCCGGAGCAGGTGGCCTCCAACGCCGCCGCGGCGGGCGTCGCCCTGGACGACGACGTGCTCCGCCGGATCGACGAGGTGCTCGGCGACGTCGTCGAGCGCGACCCGGCGCTGACCGCGCAGGGCGCACCCGCGCAGCGCCCGGCCTGAGGAGCTAGGCGGGGGGGCGCAGGGTGATCGGGCCGTAGACCCGGGCGCCCTCGTGGTGCAGCTCCGCTCGCTCGGCACCGGCGGCCAGCAGCCGGCGCCAGGACTCCCCCAGCCACGTCTCGGCGTCGGCCTGCACCGGGAAGCCCCGTGCGGCCTGCTGCGGCACGCCCTCGCCCTGCGGCTCGAGCGGCTCGCCGCGGTCGTCGGCGAAGGTCCAGCTCCATCCGGGCACGCAGCGCACGCTAGCGAGGCGAGCGGAGACGCCGGCCGCCGGCACCGCTAGCCTCACCGCCGTGGGGTTGGGCGACGGACCGCAGTGGTGGGAGGAGTTCGAGTGGGTCAGGCTCTCCGAGCTGACCGACGCGGACCTCGCTCCCCCTGCCCGCGCGTCCAGAGGCCGCGGCCTCGCGCGGGCGGCCCCGGCCGCCGAGGCGCCCGCCGCCGACGCGGCGCTGGCCGCG
>CADCUY010000156.1 GCA_902806005.1 uncultured Quadrisphaera sp.
CGGCGACGGTCACCGTGCGCCTCGACGTCGAGGGCGGCGGAACCCTCGCCCGCGACGTCACCGTGCGCTGGTCCACCGGCGTCGGCACCGCCACCCTCGGCGCCGACCACGCGGCGGCCTCCGGCACGCTGGTCTTCCCCGCGGGCACCGCCTCGGGCGCCACGCAGGAGCTCGCCGTGGCGACCGCGGCCACCGACGGCGGCGAGACGGCCGAGACCGTGCCGGTGCAGCTGGTCGCCGACGGCGCGGCGGTGGGCACCACGGCCACCGTCGTCATCGACGCCCACGACCTGCCCTACCTCGACCCGGAGCTGCCGGTCGCGGAGCGGGTCGACGACCTGCTCTCGCGGATGAGCCTGGAGGCCAAGGTCGGGCAGATGACCCAGGCGGAGCGGAACACCGCCGACGAGGAGGACGAGTCGCAGGTCAAGATCGACGAGGACCCCTCGCAGATCGCCTCGCTGCAGCTGGGCTCGGTGCTCTCCGGCGGCGGCTCGGCCCCGGAGGAGAACACCCCGGAGGCGTGGGCCGACATGGTCGACGGCTACCAGCTGTGGACCCGGCTGACGCCGCTGCAGATCCCGCTGGTCTACGGCGTCGACGCCGTCCACGGCCACGGCAACGTGCGCGGGGCCACGGTCTTCCCGCACAACCTCGGGCTCGGGGCCACCCGCGACCCGGCGCTGGTCGAGGAGGTCAGCCACGTCACCGCCGCCGAGACCCGGGCCACGGGCATCCCGTGGAACTTCGCGCCGTGCCTGTGCGTGGCCCGCGACACCCGGTGGGGGCGCACCTACGAGTCGTTCTCCGAGGACCCGACGCTGGTCGGCCTGATGGGCGCCGCCGCCACGCGGGGCCTGCAGGGCGACGGCGCCGGCGACCTCGCCGACCGCGACCGGGTGATGGCCACCGTCAAGCACATCGGCGGCGACGGCGACACCGAGTACGGCAGCGGCGACGACCCGACGCGGGAGGGCGAGTACCCGATCGACCAGGGCGTCACCGTCACCAGCGAGGAGGACTTCGAGCGGATCGACCTCGCCCCGTACGGGCCGAGCGTGCAGGAGGAGGACGCCGGCGCGGTGATGCCGTCGTACTCGTCCATCGACCGCACCGACGGCCCGCTCGCCGACGAGGGCCCGATCAAGGCCCACGCCGACGCCGCGCTGCTCACCGGGTACCTCAAGGAGGGCCTGGGCTTCGACGGGTTCGTCATCAGCGACTACAACGGCATCGACCAGATCCCCGGCGACCGCGCGTCCGACGTCCGCACCTGGGTCAACGCCGGCGGCGACATGGCCATGGAGCCGGGCGACTTCGCGTCGTTCACCACCACCCTGCTCGAGGAGGTGCGCGCCGGGCGCGTCGCCGAGGAGCGGGTGGACGACGCCGTCCGCCGGATCCTCACCAAGAAGGTCGAGCTGGGCCTGTTCGAGCAGCCCTTCGCCGACCGCACGAACCTCGGCGACGTCGGCTCGGCCGAGCACCGGGGGGTGGCGCGGCGCGCGGCCGCGGCCTCGCAGGTGCTGCTGAAGAACGACGGGCAGGTGCTGCCGCTGGCCGGCGACGCCCCGCTGTACGTCGCGGGCCGCAACGCCGACGACCTGGGCAACCAGATCGGCGGGTGGAGCATCACCTGGCAGGGGCAGTCCGGGGAGCACACCGAGGGCACCACCGTCCTCGAGGGCATCCGCGAGGTCGCCCCGGACGCCGAGGTCACGTTCAGCGCCGACGCCTCCGCGCCGGTCGACCCGGAGTCCACCGGGGTCGTCGTCGTCGGCGAGACCCCGTACTCCGAGGGCTTCGGCGACGTCGGCGGCCCGCAGTGGGCCTACGACCCGGCTGACAACGAGGTGCCGCGCGAGCCCAAGACGATGGAGCTGCGCGAGGAGGACCGGGCCGTCGTCGACGAGGTCTGCGAGCAGGCGGCGCGCTGCGTGGTGCTCGTGGTCTCCGGGCGCCCGCTGGTGCTCGGCGACGCCCTCGGCGACGTCGACGCGCTGGTCGCCTCGGCCCTGCCGGGCAGCGAGGGCGGCGGGGTGGCCGACGTGCTGTTCGGCGCGGCCCCGTTCACCGGGCAGCTCTCGCACAGCTGGCCGCGCACCGCCGAGCAGGGCGAGCTGAACGTCGGCGACGAGGAGTACGCGCCGCTGTTCCCCTTCGGGTGGGGGCTGAGCACCGAGGCCACGCGCACCCCGCAGGAGCAGGACGTCGAGGAGGCGGTGGCGGCGGTGGACGCCGTCCCCGCCGACGACCCGCGGATGCGCGAGCTCGTCGGCGCGCTGCGCCAGGCGGTGCAGGCGCTGGTCGCGGACCCGGCGACCGGCGTCCCGGCCCGGGCGGCCGACCGGATCGCCCGCGCGGACGTCGCCCTGCTCGAGGGCGACCACGCCGAGGCGGTGCGGCTGCTGGCCGACGCCGTGGAGGAGTGAGCGGGTAGCGCACCCCCGGGGGCCGGCACGTGACCGCGGGTCTCGTGGTGGCCCCCGGGGCCCGCGCTCGGGCGGGATCGGGGTGACGCTCAAGTCCGGGGGGACCGGAGCCGATGGATCGCTCAGGCTCCGCCCGGGGCCGATCCAGAGCACGCCCCGTCAGAGGACCGATGATGACCCTTCCGACGCTCACGATCAGCCGGCGCATCAGCGCGGGGTTCCTCGTCGTGGTCCTGAGCATGGTCGTGCTGACCGCGTTCGGGACCTACCGGGTCCAGTCGATCTCCACGCGGCTGACCACCATCAACGACGTCAACAGCGTCAAGCAGCGCCTCGCCATCAACTTCCGCGGGAGCGTGCACGACCGCGCCATCGCGCTGCGCGACGTGGTGCTGGCGCAGACGCCCGACGAGGCCCAGCCCGAGATCGACCTCATCGACGAGCTCGCCGCCGACTACGCGGACTCCGCAGGCCCGCTCACCGCGATCTTCGCCGACCGCTCGAGCGTCAGCCCCGACGAGGTCGCCGCGCACGAGGAGATCGAGCGGATCGAGCAGGCGACGCTGCCGGTGGTCGACGAGGTGGTCCGGCTGCGGATGGCGGGGCGGACCGACGAGGCCCGCGAGGTGCTGGTGACGACGGCGAAGCCCCTGTTCGTCGAGTGGCTGGCCGCGATCAACGTGCTGATCGACCTCGAGGAGTCGATGAACGAGGCCGAGACCGCGCAGGCCCGCGGCGTGGCCGGCAGCTTCCTCGTGGCCATGGGCCTGGTCTGCGCCGCCGCTGCCGCGCTCGCAGCCCTGGTGGCGTGGCGGACCGCCCGCTCGATCACCCGACCGCTCCGGGGCGCGGTGGACGTGCTCGAGTCGGTCGCCGGGGGCGACCTGACCCGGCGCCTGAACACCACGGCGCGGGACGAGGTCGGGGTGATGGGGCGCTCCCTGGACGCCGCGCTCGCCCGGCTGGCCGAGATCGTCGGAGCGGTGTCCCGGAGCACGGCGGGCCTCACCGCGACCAGCGAGGAGGTCGGGGCCCTCTCCCGCCGGATCGCGGACGGCGCCGCGGACTCCTCCAGCCAGGCGGCCGTGGTCGCCGGGGCCGCCTCGGAGGTCTCCCGCAGCATCCAGACCGTGGCCACGGGGGCGCACCACATGGGCGCCTCCATCCAGGAGATCGCCACCAACGCGACCCGTGCCGTCACGGTCGCCGAGGAGGCCGTCGCCGCGGTGGGGACGACGACGCAGATCGTCTCGCGCCTCGGCGACTCCAGCCGGATGATCGGCGACGTGGTCAAGGTGATCACGTCGATCGCCGAGCAGACGAACCTCCTCGCCCTCAACGCGACGATCGAGGCCGCCCGCGCCGGCGAGGCCGGGAAGGGCTTCGCCGTGGTCGCCAACGAGGTGAAGGAGCTGTCGCAGGAGACCGCTCGCGCCACCGAGGACATCGCCCGCCGGGTCGAGGCCATCCAGGTCGACACGGACAGCGCGACGTCGGCGATCGTGGAGGTCACCCAGGTCATCCGGCAGATGAGCGACTTCCAGACCACCATCGCCTCGGCGGTGGAGGCGCAGCGGTCGACGACCGGCGAGACCAGCCTCAGCGTGGCCGACGCGGCCGCCGGGTCGGGCCGGATCGCGACGAGCATCGCCGGTGTCGCCGAGGTGGCCGAGGCCACGTCGGCGGCAGCGACGCAGTCCGAGCGCGCCGCCGCCGACCTCGCCGCGGTGTCCACCGAGCTCGGCGACCTGGTGGCGCGCTTCCGGGTCTGAGCGGGCGCGGCCCGCGGGCCGCCTCGACGTGCGCGGCCCGTCCGCGTCAGCCCCCTGCGCCTGGGTGCGATGGTGTCCGGTGCCTGGGGCGACACCGGCCACGACGACTCCGCCACGATCGTCCATCGCGCGTCGGACGCCGCGGAGGACCGTGCGCGATCAGCGCGGCGGGGTCTGCGGACCGACCAGGGCGAGCAGCCCGGCCACGGTCATGGCGCTGGTGATGTCGCCCGAGCGCACCGCCGCGACGGCGTCCGCGAGGTCGACCCAGGCCGTGGTCATGGTCGCCGCCTCGGCGGGCTCGCGGTCGGTGCTCTGCGTGGCCGAGGCCGCGGTGGCCAGGAACACCTCGACCCGCTCGGTGGTGAACCCCGGCGAGGTGTGCAGGGTCACCAGGTGCTGCCAGGTCGGCGCGGTCACGCCCGCCTCCTCGGCCAGCTCCCGGGCCGCGACGGCCCGCGGGTCCTCGCCGGGGTCGTCGCGGACGCCGGCCGGCAGCTCCCACTCGGCGGCGCCGATGGCGTGGCGCCACTGGTTCACCAGCAGCACCCGGCCCTCGCCGTCCAGGGCGACCACGGCCGCGGCGGGCGCGTGCTCGACGACGTCGTAGGTCGACGTGCGGTCGGGGCCGGTGCGCAGCTCGTCGCTGCGCACGGTGACGAGCTTCCCGGCGAACCGCTCGGTGGAGGACAGGACGGCGTAGCCGTCGGGGGGCGTGGTGGATCGGGTGAGGTCGACCATGCCGCTCCCCTACCCCGCCAGGAACACCACCCGACCCGCGGCGGTTCAGCCGGGAGTGACTGCTCCCGTGCCGCTGTCGGTGCTCGACCTCGCCCCGATCCCGCGGGGGGGCAGCGCCGGCGCGACCATCGCGGCGTCGGTCGCCCTGGCCCAGCGCGCCGAGGAGCTCGGCTACCGCCGGGTCTGGTACGCCGAGCACCACAACATGCCGAGCATCGCCTCGTCCGCGCCCGCGGTGCTCATCGCCCACGTCGCGGCCCACACCACGAGCATCCGCCTCGGCTCGGGCGGGGTGATGCTGCCCAACCACGCGCCGCTGACCATCGCCGAGCAGTTCGGCACCCTCGCCGCCGCCCACCCCGGCCGGATCGACCTCGGCCTCGGCCGGGCCCCGGGCTCGGACCCGACGACGACCGCCGCGCTGCGTCGCGACCCCGCGGCCGCCGACACCTTCCCGCAGGACGTGCTCGAGCTGCAGGGCTACCTCGCCGGTGAGTCGCGGGTGCCCGGGGTGAGCGCGATGCCCGGCGCGGGCACCCGCGTGCCGCTGTACATCCTCGGCTCCTCCACGTTCGGCGCCGGGCTCGCCGCGGCGCTGGGCCTGCCCCACGCCTTCGCCTCGCACTTCGCGCCCGCGGCGCTGCACGACGCCGTCGCCCGGTACCGGCGCGAGTTCCGCCCCTCCGAGCAGCTGGCCGCCCCGCACGTCATCGCCGGGGTCAACGTCATCGCCGCCGACACCGAGGACGACGCCCGCGCCCAGCTGGGCGGCGCCCGCCGCCAGCGGGCCGCCGCCCTGTTCGGCCGGGGCCGCGACCTCTCCGACGCCGAGGCTGACGCGCTGCTCGACGCCGGCGCCGACCGGCACGTCGACGCGATGTTCGCGTGCTCGGCGATCGGGACCCCGGCCCAGGTGCGCGAGCAGCTGCACGCCTTCGCCGCCGACGCGCAGGCCGACGAGCTCATCACCGCCCACGCCTCCCCCACCGTCGAGGCGCGGCTGCACTCGCTGACCCTGCTCGGCGAGGCGGTGCGGCCCGTCGCGGCCTGAGCGGCCGAGCCGAGCGCGGTCCTCAGGCCCGGCCGCGGGCCATGGCCAGCAGCCGGTCGAGCACCCGCTCGCCGTCGGCGCGCAGCCCGTCGTGCAGCAGCTCGTTGGTCAGCCACACCCGCGCGCCCCGCACCGCCCGCGCGGTCTCCAGCGAGAACGCGGCCTCCACGTAGGGGTCGTCGGCGTAGACGGCGGCCGCGACCGGCACGTCGGTGACGGCGAGCTGCGCCGGGTCGTACAGCCGCGGCCACGGGTGCTCGGCCAGCAGCAGCGCCGCCTCCCGCAGGGGCGCGAGCGCCCCCGCGTCGTCGAGCACCGACGGGAGCACGTGCTCGCCGTGCAGCAGCGACGGGTCGTCGGCGACGTCCGCGGGGCGGGTGCGCTCGGCCGACCACGCCGTGGTCGCGCCGTCGGCGTAGCAGGCCTCGTGCAGGACGGCGTAGAGCGGGTTGCGGGCGAAGCCCATCAGCGCGCCGGCGTCGTGGCGGAACGCCGGGGACTCCTCCGGCAGCTCGAGCAGCCCGTGCAGCCCCTCGGACCCGACCGCCATCCCCAGGCCGTGCCCGGCCCACCGCAGCCGCGACGCCGTGAGCAGGTCGCCGCCGGGCAGCACCAGCGGGTCGGCGCTGGCGCGGCGGTGCAGGGCCAGCACCCGCTCGCGGTCGCCCGGGTAGCGGGCGTAGTGCCGCTGCACCAGCTCGCGCTGGCGCGCCCACGTGGCGGCGTACACCTCGTCGGGGTGGCGGCCCACCGGCGGCAGCCCGCCGGTGACGAGCACGGCCTCGAGCGCGTCGGGCGCCGTGGAGAGGTAGGCCAGCGCGCAGAAGCCGCCGAAGGACTGCCCGAGCACGCTCCAGCGCCGCACCCCCAGGGCCTCGCGCACCGCCTCGGCGTCGCGCACGATGCTGTCGGCGCGGAAGTGCACCAGGTGCGCGGCCTGCTCGGCCGGCGTCATCCCCGGCAGGTCGCCCACCGGGGTCGAGCGCCCGGTGCCGCGCTGGTCGAGCATCAGCACCCGGTGGTCGGCCAGGGCGCGGTCGAGCCACCCCGGTGAGGTGGGCCGGCGCGTGGGGCGCGGCGCCTCGCTGCCGGGGCCGCCCTGGAGGAACAGCAGGAACGGGCGGTCCAGGCCGTCGGGGTCGGCGACCTCGCGCGCGAAGACGGTGATCGACGGGCCGTCGGGGCGGTCGTGGTCGAGCGGCACCTCCACCTCGTGCTCGACGAGCACGAGCCCGTGGGTGCGGGTGGTCACCGAGCGGGGCGCGGGCACGGCGGCCAGCCTTCCACGCGACACTGACGGCATGAGCCAGCCCGTCGCGGAGGTCACCGGCCGCTACGACGTCGCCGCGGTGCGCGCGCAGTTCCCCGCCCTGGCCGCGGGGGCGGCCCACTTCGACGGCCCCGGCGGCACGCAGGTGCCGCGCCCGGTGGCCGACGCCGTGGCCGCCGCGCTGGTCGCCCCCACCGCCAACCGCGGCACCCTGACGCCCGCCGCGCGCACCGCCGACGCCGCCGTGCGCGCGTGCCGCGCCGCGCTGGCCGACCTGCTCGGCGCCGACCCGGAGGGCGTGGTGCTCGGCCGCAGCGCCACCCAGCTGACCTTCGACCTCGCGCGGGCCCTGGCCGCGACCTGGGGGCCGGGCGACGAGGTGGTGGTCACCCGGCTCGACCACGACGCGAACATCCGCCCCTGGGTGGTGGCCGCCGAGCGGGCCGGGGCGCGGGTGCGCTGGGCCGGCTTCGACCCGGCGACGGGCGAGCTGGGCGCCGAGCACCTCGCGGCGGTGCTGAGCGACCGCACCCGGCTGGTCGCGGTGACGGGGGCGTCGAACCTCGTCGGCACCCGCCCCGACCTGCCGGGCGCG
>CADCUY010000157.1 GCA_902806005.1 uncultured Quadrisphaera sp.
CGCCGTCCGGTCGGCGGAGCCCGTGGCGTCGCGGCCGGCGGCCGGAGCCGGCTCGTGCGCGAGCGGCACCAGCGCGACCAGCAGCGCGCTCGCGGCCAGGGACTGCGCGGCGAAGACCCCGGCCAGGCCTGCGCCGGCCAGCAGGGCGACCACCCCGAGCAGCGGGCCCGCCACCTGGGAGACCAGCCGGCGCGAGCCGATCCGCTGCCAGCCGTCGCGCGCGATGATCCGCGCCTGCAGCGCGCTGCCTGCGCCGTCGACCAGCGCGGTGACCGCGGCGATCACCCACAGCACGCCCAGGCGCTCCTGCTGGCTGCCGATCGCGAGCAGGGCGGCGGCGCACACCGCCCCGGCCCCGGTGACGCTCCACGTCGTCAGCCGCGACAGCCGGGCCACCTCGCGGGCGTCGCCGCGGCCTCGGGCCGCGGCCAGCAGCTGCACCGCGGTCGCGCTCAGCGAACCGATCAGCAGGGTCACCAGCAGCGAGGACACCAGGGCGACGTAGCCCTGGCGACCCAGGGCGGTGGCGCCCAGGGTGCGCTCGATGGCCACCGAGAGCACGAGCGTGGTGGCCATCGGCATCACCTGGGTGGCGGCCAGCCACAGCCCGCCGCTGAGCGCGCGGCGGCGCTCGTGCCCCTCGGGCGGCGCGTCCGCGGGCCGCGCTCCCGCCGGTGGCCCCTCCACCGGAGGCTGCGCCCCGCTCACGTCGGTGGTGGTCACGAGCCGGGGTGCCGGACGAGCGAGGCCACCGTCTGCGCCAGCACCTTGGCGTCCAGCCACAGCGACCAGTTCTCGATGTAGTAGTTGTCGAGCATCGTGCGGTCGCTGATCGAGGTGTCGCCGCGCAGGCCGTGCACGGCGGCGAGCCCGGTGAGCCCCGCGGGCACCCGGTGCCGCCCGGTGTAGCGGGGGATGCGCGAGGAGAACTGGTCGACGAAGAACGGGCGCTCGGGCCGGGGGCCGACGACGGACATCTCGCCGCGGATGACGTTGACCAGCTGCGGCAGCTCGTCGAGCGAGGTGGCCCGGATGAGCTTGCCCACGGGGCCCATCCGGTGGTCGTGGGCGACGTTCCAGCGGGTGGAGGACTCCCCGTCGTCGGCCGGCTTGAGCGAGCGGAACTTGAGCATCGTGAACGGCCGGCCGTCGAGGCCGACCCGCACCTGGGAGAAGAAGATGCCGGGCCCGCCCTCCAGGCGCACCGCGAGCGCGACCGCGGCCATCACCGGCGCCACCGCCACCAGCAGCAGGCTGGCGCTGACCAGGTCGAAGGCGCGCTTGACCTTCCACCCGAGGGTGCGGAACGCGGCGCGCCGCACCCGCACCAGCGGCATCCCCCAGGCCTGCTCCATGTCGCCGTGCACGTGCTGCAGCTCGAAGAGGCGGGGCACGAAGAAGAAGTCGCACTCGAGGCGGTCGCACGTGCGCAGCACCTCCACCAGCTCCGCCTCGCGGACGCCGCTGAACGCCACGACGACGACGTCGACCTCCTGGGTGGCGATCGTGCCGGCGAGCCGCTCGAACCCGCCGAAGCAGGGCACCTCGAGCTCGAGCGGGGTGTAGAGCGGGTCGGGGTCGAGCACGCCCACCGGCTCCAGCCCCAGCTCGGGGTGGTCGTTGAAGCGCCGCACCAGGTCGGCGCCGATGTCACCCCCGCCCAGCACGAGGGTCCGGTGGCTGGCGATGCGCCGGCGGCGGGCGCCGCGGACCACGGCCAGGGCCGTCGCGCGCAGCAGCACCAGGGCCGCGATCAGCATCCCCGCACGGAACAGCAGCTTGCCGACGCTGTCCTCCGGCGCCACCAGCTCCGAGGCCACCATCGAGGCCACGGCACCCACCAGGCCGGCCGCGAGGAGGCCCGGCACCTGGTCGAGCACCGAGGCGGTGAGGTGGGAGCGGTACAGGCGCAGACCGAGCAGGGCCAGCACGGTCGCGCTCGCCAGGACGGCCTCGGTGGTGGCGCCGCGCCACGCGAGCGCCCCGGTGCCCACGAGGGCGGCGACGCCGGCGGTCGCCGTGACCGCCGCCGCGTCCGCGAGCACCTGGGCGGTGCCCATGGTCGAGACGGAGCCGCGCAGCGAGCGCCGCCGCCGGTGCTCGACCTCGACCTCGGGCTCGGGCTCGTGCTGCACCACCGGCGGGGGGTCGGCGGGCGGGGCCGTCAGCGGCGCCCGGTGGTGCTGGCGCGGGGGGCCGAGCACGGGCCGGTGCTGGTCAGTCGTCACGCGCGTCCTCCACCGGGGCCCGGCCGCCACCCGGTGCCGGTGCTCACCGG
>CADCUY010000158.1 GCA_902806005.1 uncultured Quadrisphaera sp.
GGCCGCGGTCGCCCGGCACCGGGCGGGGAGCGCCGCCGACCTCGCGGCGCTCGCCGCGGCCGGCCGGGCGGTGCTCGCCGATCCGCACGCCTGCGAGGTCGCCGGCGAGATCGCCGCGGAGAACGGGGCGCGGCTGGACGACTGCGTCCGGGAGCCCGGCGGCGTGGTGGAGGTGGGCGTCAGCGTGCGGGTGCGTCTCGGCCCGGTGGGACAGCGGACCGCGACCGCGCGGGCGCGGGCCGGGCCCGTGCACGGCGCGCCCGGGGCGGCACCGGCGGCGGTCTCAGAAGACCAGGTCGGGCTCGGGCGGGTCGACCACGTCCGGAGGGGGGAGGTCGCCGGCGGCGGCGAGCTCGTCCAGCACCACGTCCAGCACGCGGACGGCACCCGCCTTGTCCAGCGGGTCGTTGCCGTTCCCGCACTTGGGCGACTGCACGCACGACGGGCAGCCGCTCTCGCACTCGCAGCTCGCGACGGTGGCCCGGGTCGCCTGCAGCCACTCGCGCAGCACGTCGAAGCCGCGGTCGGAGAAGCCGGCGCCTCCCGGGTGCCCGTCGTAGACGAAGATCGCCGCGGTCCCGGTGTCCGGGTGCAGGGCGGTCGACAGCCCGCCGAGGTCCCAGCGGTCGCAGGTCGCCAGCAGCGGGAGGATGCCGATCGCGGCGTGCTCGGCGGCGTGCAACGAGCCGGGCAGCGCCACCTCGTCGAGCTCGGCGCGCTCCACGGCGCGGTCGCTCAGGGTCAGCCACACCGCGCGGGTGCGCAGCTGGCGGGCCGGCAGGTCGAGCGGGAACTCGGCGAGCACCTCGCCGGTGCCCTGCCGCCGGCGCTGGTAGGCCACCACCTGGTTGGTCACGTCGACCACCCCGGTGTGCGCGGTGACCGTGCCCAGCCGGTGGCTCCGGTCGGAGGAGACGATCGAGAGGTCGGTGATGTCGCGAGCGACGGTGGTCCACTCCGGGCTCTCCGGGTGCACCGCGGCGCAGGCGTCCTCCACGTCGAACTCGTCCACGACGAAGGTCTCGCCCCGGTGCACGTAGAGGGCGCCCTCGTGGACCGTCGCGTGGGCGGCGCCGCCGTCGACGGTGCCCAGCAGCCGGCCGGTCGCCCCCTCGATGATGGCCACCGGCTCGCCGCCGCTGCCGCGGATGTCGACGTCGGGTCGGCCGCGTCCGGCCCAGTACCAGCCCGCCGGGCGCCGGCGCAGCTGGCCGTCGGCGACCAGCTGCTCCAGTGCCGCCTCGGCGACGGGGCCGCCGAAGTCCGGCAGGTCCGCGGGCACCAGCGGCAGCTCGGCCGCGGCGCAGCACAGCTGGGGGCCCAGCACGTAGGGGTTGGCCGGGTCGGTCACGGTCGCCTCGATGGCGCGGCCGAACACCGCCCGGGGGTGGTGGGCCAGGTAGTGGTCCAGCGGGTCGTCGCGGGCGACGAAGACCACCAGCGACTCCCGCTGCGCCCGGCCCGCGCGCCCGGCCTGCTGCCAGAGCGAGGCCAGGGTGCCCGGGTAGCCGGCGAGCACCACCGCGTCCAGGCCGGCGATGTCGATGCCGAGCTCCAGGGCGTTCGTCGTCGCGACCCCCAGCAGGTCGCCCGTGGACAGCGACCGCTCCAGCTCACGCCGCTCCTCGGGGAGGTAACCGCCGCGGTAGGAGTCCACCCGCCGCACGAGGTCCTCGCGGCCGCGGTCCCGCAGCAGCCGGCGGGCCTGGTCGGCGACGGACTCCGCGCTCCGCCGGGAGCGCACGAACGCCAGCGTGCGGGCGCCGCGCTCCACGAGGTCGGCCAGCAGCCCGGCGGCGTCGGCGGCGGCGGAGCGGCGCAGCGGAGCGCCGTGCTCGCCGGTGTGCTCGGTCAGCGGCGGTTCCCACAGCGCGAAGGTCGCCCCCGGCCGGGGCGAGCCGTCCTCGGTCACCGCCACCACGGGTCCACCGACGAGGCGGGAGGCGGCGGCCGCGGGCTCGGCGACGGTCGCCGACGCGAGCACGAACACCGGCTCCGCCCCGTAGCGGCGGCAGATCCGGCGGAGGCGGCGCAGCACGTGGCCGACGTGGGAACCGAAGACGCCGCGGTAGGCGTGGCACTCGTCGATGACGACGTAGGCCACCCGGCGCAGCGTGCTGGACCACTTCTGGTGGGCCGGCAGGATCCCGCGGTGCAGCATGTCGGGGTTGGTCACGATCCACCGCGAGTGGCGGCGCACCCAGTCGCGCTCCTCACCGGGGGTGTCGCCGTCGTAGGCCGCCGGTCGCACCGACGGGTCGGCGAGCTCGGGCCC
>CADCUY010000159.1 GCA_902806005.1 uncultured Quadrisphaera sp.
CGGCAGCGGCGGGGGGCGGGGGGTCGTCCACGGGCGCGGTCACCCTCCCCGGGTCGTCGCCGCCCGGGGCCCGCTTGAGCGGGGGCGCGGCGCCCTCACCCGCCCGGGCGCGGCCCGTAGGGTGACGCCGTGACGGAGGTCGGAGGGCCCGTGGAGCGCCCGGACGCAGCCCCCGCGGAGGCCGGGCCGTCCCTGTCCCTGGTGCGCCGGGCCCGCCGGGTGCACCGCGCCCTGGCGGTGCGCTACCCCGACGCCCGGTGCGAGCTCGACTTCGAGACCCCGTACCAGCTGCTCGTGGCCACGGTGCTCTCGGCGCAGACCACCGACGTGCGGGTCAACTCCGTGACGCCGGCCCTGTTCCACCTGGCGCCCGACCCGGCGGCGATGGTGGCCCTGGACCGGGCCCGCCTCGAGGAGGTGCTGCGCCCGGTGGGGTTCTACCGCGCCAAGGCGGCGTCGGTGCAGGGCCTCTCGGCCCAGCTGCTCGAGCGGTACCGCGGTGAGGTGCCCCGCCGCCTGGAGGCGCTGGTCACCCTGCCCGGGGTGGGGCGCAAGACGGCGAACGTCGTGCGCGGCGACGCCTTCGGGCTGCCGGGGATCACCGTCGACACCCACGTCGGCCGGCTCTCGCGCCGCTTCGGGTGGACCACCCACGAGGACCCCGTGGCCGTCGAGGCCGACCTCGCGGCGATCTTCCCGACCCGGGACTGGACGCCGCTGAGCCACCGGGTGATCTTCCACGGCCGGCGCACCTGCTTCGCGCGGCGCCCGGCGTGCGGGGCGTGCCCCGTGGCCCGCGACTGCCCCAGCTACGGGGCGGGCGAGGTCGACCCGGTGAAGGCGGCGGCCCTGGTCAAGGGCCCGCCGCCGTGAGCTCCCCGCTGCCCGCGCCGGTGGCCCGGGTGGTGGCGGCGCTGCCCGGCCTGCGGCTCGTCGACCTGATGCCCCCGGACCTGCCGGGCCCGCCCCGGGCGCCGGGACGGCCCGGGCCCGGCGCCCTGAGGCCCGCCGCCGTCCTGCTGCTGCTCTCGCCCGGTGCGGGTGGTGGCGACGCCGTGGACGTCGCGCTGGTCGAGCGCGCCGCCGGGCCCGGGGCCCACGGCGGGCAGGTGGCCTTCCCCGGTGGGGCCGTCGACGCCGTCGACGCCTCCCCGGTGGCCGCCGCCCTGCGCGAGGCCCGCGAGGAGGTGGGCCTGGACGACCCGGCGACCGTGGTCCTCGGCACCCTGCCCGCCCTCGTGGTGCCCGTCTCGGCCTTCTCGGTCGTCCCCGTGCTGGCCTGGCAGCCGGAGCCCGGGCCGCTGGCGCCCGGCGACCCCGCCGAGATCGCCGCGGTGCTCCGGGTGCCGCTGGCCGTGCTCGCCGACCCCGCGCGCCGGGTGCGCGTCGCGGTGCCCGCCCGCCCGGGCTGGCCGGGCTGGGCCGGCCCCGGCTTCGAGGTGGGCGACCTGCTCGTCTGGGGCTTCACCGCGCTGCTGCTCGACGCCCTGCTGCGCCTCGCCGGTCTCGAGCAGCCCTCGGCGCCGCACCGGCTGGTCGGCCTGCCGGCCCGCTTCGGCGGGGCGGCAGGGCTGGACCGGGCGCCCCGGTGAGCCTGCTCGACGTCGTCCTGCTGCTGGTGCTGCTGGGCTACGCCGTCTCCGGGTTCCGCCAGGGCGTCGTGGTCGGGGCGCTGTCGGTCGGGGCGTTCCTGCTCGGGGCGGTGGCGGGCATGTCGCTGCTGCCCGACCTCCTGGCCGGGTGGGCCCCGGGATGGCGGCGCACGGTCGCCGTGGTGCTGGGGGTGCTCGCCCTGGCCTGGGTGGGGCAGCTGCTCGGCGGCCTGCTGGGCCGGCGGCTGCGCGAGGTGGTCAGCTGGCGGCCCGCGCGGCTGCTCGACTCGGCGCTCGGCGCGGTGGCCGCCGTGGTGGTGGTGGGCCTCGTCCTGTGGTTCGTCGCGGGGGCCGTGCGCGGGGGGCCGGTGCCGGCGCTGTCGCGCGCGGTCGCCTCTTCGCAGGTGGTGCGGGTGGTCGACCGCGTGGTGCCGCCCGAGGCGTCGGGGCTGTTCGCCTCGTTCCGCCGCATCGTGGTGGCGCAGGACTTCCCCCGCGTCTTCGCCGGTGTGGGGGCCGAGCCGATCGCCCCCGTCGAGCCGCCCGACCCCTCGGTCGTCGGGCCGGCCGCGGCGGCTGCCGCCGCCGGCATCGTCAAGATCACCGGCAACGCCCCCGCGTGCCAGCGCGGCCGGGAGGGCACCGGCTTCGTCGCCGCGCCGCAGCGCGTGGTGACCAACGCCCACGTGGTCGCCGGTGTGGACGAGCCGTTCGTGCAGGTGACCGGCGAGGGCGAGCGGCTGCCCGCGCGGGTCGTGGTCTTCGACCCCCAGCGCGACCTGGCCGTGCTCGCCGTGCCCGACCTGCGCGCGCAGCCGCTGGGCCTGGGGCAGGAGCTGGCCCGCTCGGCCGACGCCGTGGTCGCCGGCTTCCCCCTCGACGGGCCGTACACCTCGGTGCCGGCGCGGGTGCGCGAGGTGGTGCAGGCCCGCGGCCAGGACATCTACGCCCAGGGCGAGGTGGTGCGCGAGGTCTACTCGCTGGCCACCTCGGTGGAGCCCGGCAACTCCGGCGGGCCGCTGCTGGACGGCGCGGGCAGCGTCGTCGGCGTGGTCTTCGCGCGGTCGCTGGACGACCGGGGCACCGGCTACGCGCTCACCCTCGACGAGGCGGCGCCGGTGCTGGAGGCCGCCGAGCAGGCCTCCGACACCGTGCCGACCGGGGGCTGCACGAGCAGCTGACGGAGGTGGTGACCGGGCTGGTGACGGGTGCTCGTGACGGCTCAGGCGGGCAGGTCGGCGAGCCACTCGAGCAGGGCGCCGGTGACCGCGGCGGGAGCCTCCTCGGTGGGGTAGTGCCCCGCGTCCGGCACCTCCACCCAGCGGTAGGGGCCCGTCGCGAGCGACGCCGACCGGCGCGCCCGCCCCGCCGGCACCAGCGCGTCGTCCGCCCCGTGCACCTGGAGCACCGGCACGGTCACGTCCTGCTCCACCGCGGCGCGGTAGGCCCGGCCGTCGCGGCGCCCGCGCGAGCGCCCCACCCAGCGGAAGTACTCCAGCGAGCAGTGCGCGGTGAACGGCACGCGCATCACCCGGTGCGCCCGCTCGAGGACGGCGGGGGTGACCCAGGCGTCCGGGCCGCCCGCGCGCAGCGCGCGCTCGAGCAGGGAGCCGTCGCGCAGCCCGCGCTCGGGCAGCACGGGCACCTGCAGGGCGGCCAGGAGGGCGGTGGCGGCCAGCGGGCCGCGGCTGTCGAGCGCGACGGCCGGGTGCACCATGCCCACGGCGGCCACCGCGGCGGTGCTCGCCGGCTGGAGCGCCGGCATCGACCAGGCGATCCAGGCGCCCCACCCGGTGCCCGCGAGCACCGCCCGCGTCGCGCCGAGCGAGCGCACCACCGCGGCGACGTCGGCCGCGAGGGTGGGGGTGTCGTAGCCGCGGGGCGGCTTGTCGGAGGCGCCGTAGCCCCGCAGGTCCATGGCCGCGACCCGGTGCCCGGCGGCGGCGAGCGCCTCCAGCTGGGGGGCCCAGGTCTGCCAGCACTGCGGGAAGCCGTGCAGCAGCAGCACCAGGGGCGCGTCGTCGTCACCGCCCTGCGGGTCGGCGATCGCGACGTGGAACCGGCCGCCGTTCGCGGCGACGAACCGGTGGTGCCAGGGGCCCGGGTCGAGCAGCTCCGCGGCGTCGAGCGGGGCGGCGTCCAGGCTCAGCGATGGCCCTTGGCGGCCTCGATCGTCTGCTTGGAGGTGGCGATGGTGCGCTCCGGGGGGCCGACCTTCTTGATCCGGGTGTACCCGATGAGCCCGAGCACGCCGGCGATGAGGAACAGCACCACGGCGACGATGAGGAAGCCGGCCCACGTCGGCAGCACCAGGGCGATCAGCAGTGCGGCCATCACCAGGAGGAAGAGGAACCCGATCAGGCCGAAGAACGCGGCCCCGGCGAAGAGGCCCGCCCCGAGCGCTCCCTGCTTGACCTCCTCCTTGACCTCGGCCTTGGCGAGGGCGACCTCGCTGCGCAGCAGCGCCGAGAGGTCGTGGCTCGCGTCGGCGACGAGCTGTCCGATGGTGCGCTCCGAGCTCACGTGCTCCTCCTGGTGCTGGGCGTGCTGCGCCGCCCGGGACGGTCCGGGGGCTGTCCGCCGGAGCCTAGGGCCGACCGGCGTCGCTCGCGCTGGGTGGCGTCCCTCCGGGTGCGGCGGTGCGCGGTGCGCGGGCCCCCGCTCAGGGCAGCACCTGGACGAGGCGCAGGAGGTAGCCGTCGGGGTCCTGCACCAGCAGCTCGCGCTGGCGCTCGACGCCGTCGCCCACCGCGTACGTGCGGTCGGCCAGGTCGCGGAACAGCGCCTGCCCGGCGGCGAGGACGCGCTCGCGCACAGTCCCGACGTCCGGCACCTCGACCTGCAGGTTCATCCCCCGCCCGCGTGGAACGTCGAGCGCGCCCGTGACCCAGCCGGTCGCGTGGTCCTGCTGGAGCATCAGCTTCGCCCGCCGAGGGCCAGGTGCGCGAAGGGCGGGTCGTCGCGCGTGAAGCGCACCACGAAGCCGAGCACGTCGGCGTAGAACGCCACGCTGCGGGCAGCGTCGGAGACCAGCAGTTCGGGCACCATCGGGTTCCAGTCGTCCACCCGTGCTCCTGCCCCTCACCTGGTGCCGCCGCGCCCGGCACGGGGGTGTCGCGTGCAGGAACTCTGCGGCAGAGGACGACACGCCGCCCCGTCAAGTGCCAGGTGCGGCGCGGCGTCGCGCTGGTGCAGAGCTCCTGTCCGCGCGCGGACCGCCCTCAGTCCTCCCCGGGCGCGGCGCGCAGGCCCGCGGAGATCCGCCCCATCACCGTGGCGTCGGCCAGCGTGGTCACGTCGCCCACCGCGCGGTCCTCCGCCACGTCGCGCAGCAGCCGGCGCATGATCTTGCCCGAGCGGGTCTTGGGCAGCTCGTCGACCACGAGCACCGAGCGCGGCTTGGCGATCGGGCTGATCTGCGTCGCCACGTGCTGGCGCAGCGCCTGCGGCAGGTCGGCGACGTCGCCCGCCCCGCCGCCCTCGCCGGCCCCGCCGCGCAGGATGACGAAGGCGACGATGCCCTGCCCGGTGGTCTCGTCGGCGGCCCCGACCACCGCGGCCTCGGCCACGGCGGGGTGGCTGACCAGCGCCGACTCCACCTCGGTGGTCGAGATCCGGTGCCCGGAGACGTTCATGACGTCGTCCACGCGCCCCAGCAGCCAGATGTCGCCGTCGGCGTCGCGGCGGGCGCCGTCGCCGGCGAAGTACCGGCCCGGGAACCGCGACCAGTAGGTGTCGCGGTAGCGCTGCTCGTCGCCCCAGATGCCGCGGAGCATGCCGGGCCACGGCTCGGTGAGCACCAGGTAGCCCGTGGTCTCGGCGCCGTCGGCGGCCAGCACCGCGCCCTCGTCGTCGACGACCTCGGCGCTGATCCCCGGCAGCGGGGTCTGCGCCGACCCGGGCTTCAGCGTGGTCACCCCGGGCAGCGGGCTGATCATGATGCCGCCGGTCTCGGTCTGCCACCAGGTGTCGACGACCGGGGTGCGGTCGCCGCCGATGTTCCGGCGGTACCAGCGCCACGCCTCGGGGTTGATCGGCTCGCCGACGCTGCCCAGCAGCCGCAGGCTCGACAGGTCGTAGCGGGCCGGGACCTGCTCGCCCCACTTCATGAAGGTGCGCACCGTCGTCGGCGCGGTGTAGAGGATGCTCACCCCGTACTGCTGCACGATCTCCCACCACCGGCCCTCGTGCGGGGTGTTGGGCGTGCCCTCGTAGACCACCGACGTGGCCGCGTTGAGCAGCGGCCCGTAGACGATGTAGGTGTGGCCGGTGACCCAGCCGACGTCGGCCCCGCACCAGTACACGTCGGTCTCGGGGTGCAGGTCGAAGACGGTGCGGTGGGTGTGCGCGGCCTGGGTGAGGTAGCCGCCGGTGGTGTGGAGGATGCCCTTGGGCTTCCCCGTGGTGCCCGAGGTGTAGAGGATGAACAGCGGGTGCTCGGCGTCGAACGCCTGCGCCTCGTGGGTCGCGGGCGCCGCCTCGAGGGCGTCGTGCCACCACACGTCGCGCCCCTCGGTCCAGGCCACCTCGCCCTCCGTGCGCCGGACGACGAGCACGTGCTCCACGCTCGGCGCCCCCGCGGCGAGCGCCGCGTCCACCGCGGGCTTCAGCGGGGCGGCGGCCCCCCGCCGGAAGGCGCCGTCCGCGGTGATCACCACGCGCGCCCCGGCGTCCTCGATGCGGGTGCGCAGCGCCTCGGCGGAGAAGCCCGAGAACACCACCGAGTGCGGGGCGCCGACCCGGGCGCAGGCGAGCATCGCGACGATCGCCTCGGAGACCATGGGCAGGTAGATGGCCACCCGGTCGCCGGGCTGGACGCCGAGGGCCTCCAGGGCGCCGGCGGCGCGCTGCACCTGCTCGTGCAGCTGGCTGTAGGTGATGGTGCGGGTGTCGCCGGGCTCGCCGACCCAGTGGAAGGCCACCCGGTCGCCCAGGCCGGCGGCCACGTGGCGGTCGACGGCGTTGACGCAGGCGTTCAGCCGGCCGCCGGTGTACCAGCGCGCGAAGGGCGCGGCCGACCAGTCGAGGACCTCCTCGAACCCGGTCTCCCAGGTGAGCAGCTCCCGGGCCCGGTCGCCCCAGAACCCGAGCCGGTCGGCGGCGGCGCGCTCCGCGTGCTCCCCCGCCTCCGCGGCGCTGCGCGCCAGCTCCGGCGGCGGCGGGAAGGTCTCCTGGGCGGGAGCGGTCACGGGGTACCTCCGGGCGTCATCGGCGACGGGTGCAGGGCGACCCTAGCGACCCGGCCACCGCCGTGCAGGGGGCCGTGGTGGGGCCCCCCGGCCCGGCCCCCGGCGGCTCAGCGCTCGGTGGAGGCGGGGGACGGACCGCAGGCGGCGCCGACCAGGCGGGCCGCCCAGCTGGCTGCGACGCCCCCGTCGCCGAGCACGGTGTAGGGCCCGTCCTCGGCGGCCCGCCCCCCGTCGTCGGCGGAGACCTGCAGGTCGACGGCACTGCCGTAGGTCTGCCACATCACCGTGCCGACGCGGGCGCAGTCGACCTGCAGGTCGAGGACCAGCTCGGCGCTCGCCCCGGGCTCGAGCCGGACCGGCAGCGGGGGCTCGCTGACCAGGTCGGCGCCCGGCGCGTCCTGGGCCGCCAGCAGCATCGCCCCGCTGCTGTCGTTGACGGCGCGGACCACGAGCCGTCCGTCCTGGCGGACCTCCACGGGGCTGGCGCGGACGGCCTCGGGCCCGAGGAGCCGGCACGCCAGGAGCAGCTGCTCGACGACGCCCGCGCCGGAGGCGGGGCGGGCGATGGGCAGCCGCACCCGCTGGGCGCCGGCGCCGCCCGTGGCCGGCCCGTCCACGGTGGCGGTCAGCCACTCCTGCGGCGGGGTGGGCCCGGGCTGCCCGCCGGCCGTCGGGAGGCGCCAGCCGGGCTCGTCGCCCTCGGTGCCGGGGGGCAGGCTGGCGCAGTCCTGCTCCAGCGGCAGGGTCACCACCGCGGTGCTCCCGGCGGCCACCTCCAGGGCCTCCGCGGGGCCGGTGTCGAACCGGTCGGGCAGGTGCAGCGCGCCCAGCCGCACCACCACCGGATCGTCGCCCCGGTTCACCAGGGTGACGGCCAGGTGCGCGTCCTCGCGCGCGCCGGCACCGGTCACGGAGGTCGCGGCCCGCAGCGGCGCGCCCCGCACCTCCGTGGCGCCCACCGAGAGCTCCAGGGCCGCCGTGCGGGCGGCGACCGCCTGGCGCAGCTGGGCGTCCGCCTGGTGGGCGCTGAGCGCACCCGCCAGCGCTGCGGCGAGGGCGGCGGCGGCGAGCACC
>CADCUY010000160.1 GCA_902806005.1 uncultured Quadrisphaera sp.
ACGATCACCGAGGCGCAGGGCATCAACACCCTGCGGGCCATCGGGGCGAACCTGGCCACGCAGGGCCTCGGCTACGACGACGTGATCACGATGCGGGTCTTCCTCGACAACGCGCCGGGCACCGAGCGCGCCGACTACGACGGGTGGAACCGGGCGTACCGCCAGTTCTTCGCCAACGTCGACCTCGAGACCGGCGACGAGGTGGACGTGCCGCTGGGCACCGCGGAGCCGGCCGCGCCGCTGGTGGCCAACGAGACCCGGCCGTCGCGGTTCGCCCTGGAGGTGGCGAGCCTGCCCGTGCCGGGGTGGCTGGTGGAGGTCGAGGTGGACGTGGCCTACCCCGAGGACTGAGCCCGCGGGTCGCGTGCGGGGTCGGGGCCGTCAGCCGACGGCGGCCTCGACCTCGACCTCGACCAGGAGCGCCGGGTCGACCAGCGCCGCCACGCACACCATCGTCGCGGCGGGGCGGACGGCGCCGAGGCGCTCCGCGTGGGCCCGGCCGACGGCCTCGCAGTGCTCGGCGCCGACGACGAACATCCGGGTGCGGACGACGTCCTCGGCGCGGCCGCCGGCCCGGCGGACCGCCTCCAGCGCGACGTCGAGGGCGGTCAGCGCCTGGGCGTGCGCGTCGCTCGGGTGCACCGGGGCGCCGTCGACCACGGCGGTGCACCCGGAGACCAGCACCCGGGCGGCGCCGGCGGGGACGACGACGGCCCGCGCGTACCCGACGACGTCCTCCCACGGCCCCCCGGAGGCGAGCCGCCGCACGCTCACGCCCGGCCCGCGACGTCCAGGGCCTGCGGCAGGGTGAACGCCCCGGCGTAGAGCGCCTTGCCGACGATCGCCCCTTCCACCCCGGCGGGCACCAGCGCGCGCAGCGCCTCGAGGTCGGCGAGGCTGCTGACCCCGCCGGAGGCGACCACGGGGGCGTCGGTGGCGGCGCAGACCTGCGCGAGCAGCTCGGTGTTCGGCCCGCGCAGCGTGCCGTCCTTGGTGACGTCGGTGAGCACGTAGCGGCTGCACCCGTCGGCGTCGAGGCGGGCGAGCACCTCCCACAGGTCGCCGCCCTCCTGCGTCCACCCGCGGGCGGCGAGGGTGGTGCCGCGCACGTCGAGGCCGACGGCGACGCGCTCGCCGTGCCGGGCGATGGCCGCGGCCGTCCACTCCGGCTGCTCCAGGGCGGCGGTGCCGAGGTTGACCCGCCGGCACCCGGTGGCCAGGGCCCGCTCGAGGGAGGCGTCGTCGCGGATGCCCCCCGAGAGCTCCACCGCGACGTCGAGCCGCCCGACGACCTCGGCGAGCAGCTCCGCGTTCGAGCCGCGGCCGAAGGCGGCGTCGAGGTCGACCAGGTGCACCCACTCCGCGCCGTCGGCCTGCCAGGCCAGCGCGGCGTCCAGCGGGGCGCCGTACGCGGTCTCGGTGCCGGCCTCGCCCTGCACCAGGCGCACGGCCAGGCCGTCGGCGACGTCGACGGCGGGCAGCAGCTGCAGGCGGGGGGTCTCGCTCGGGCTCGGGGCGGTCACGGCGTCATCCTGCCGCCCGCCGCCGGCGGCCCCGCGCGAGGTGCTGCCCGGGCGTCAGCCGGTCAGGCGCAGGACCCCCCCGACGACGGCCAGGACCGCGAGGACGGCGACCAGCGCCTGCACCCCGGGCCGCACGCCCTGGCTGCGCAGCGACAGGGTGCCGCCGATCAGGAGGCCCCCGAGGCCGAGGAGGAGCACGGTGAGGATCACCGGAGGGCGCCGACCCAGTTCTCCAGCAGGTGGGCGCCCGCGTCGCCGGACTTCTCGGGGTGGAACTGGGTGGCGCTGAGCGGGCCGTTCTCGACGGCGGCGAGGAACCGGGAGCCGTGCTCGGCCCAGGTCAGCGCCGGGGGCGCCAGGCGCGGCGGCATCCCGGCCACGGCCGGCGGCGCGGGCATCTCCCAGCGCAGCACGCCGTAGGAGTGCACGAAGTAGAAGCGCTCGCCCTCCAGGCCGGCGAACAGGCGCGTGCCCGGGTCGGGCTCGACGGTGTTCCACCCCATGTGCGGCACCACGGGGGCCTCGAGGCGCTCGACGGTGCCGGGCCACTCCCCCAGCCCGGTGCTGCGGCGGCCGTGCTCGACGCCGGTCTCGAACAGCACCTGCATGCCCACGCAGATCCCGAGCACGGGGCGCCCGCCGGCGAGGCGGCGGCCGACGACCTCGCCGCCGTGCACGCGGCGCAGGCTGCGGACGACGGCCTCGAACGCGCCGACGCCCGGCACGACCAGGCCGTCG
>CADCUY010000161.1 GCA_902806005.1 uncultured Quadrisphaera sp.
ACCCCCACCAGCCGGCGGTCCTGGGGCGCCCCGAGCGCCACCCGCACGGCCCCGTGCCGCCCCGGCGGCACCCCGAAGAAGCAGGCGCCCAGCCCCTCGTCCACCGCGGTCAGCAGCACCAGCACCGCCGCCATCCCGGCGTCGACGTCCCACCAGGGCACCGGCCCCCCTCCGGCCGCCTCCTGCTCCGCGGCCGCGCGGGCCTTGTCGGGGGCGGCGTAGCGCCGCGCGTACGCGCCGGGGTCGGTGAGCACCACCAGCAGCAGGGGAGCGGTGCGCATGCCCGCCAGCCAGTGGTCCGCGCCCGACCCGGGCGCCCGGGTCGCCCCGGGCCCCGCGGCCGCCGACCAGAACCGCTCGCGGTCGTCCGCGGTGCGCAGCACCACGAGGTCGAGCCCCTGCGCGTTCCCGGCGCTGGGCGCGCGGGTGGCGGCGTCGACCAGCCGCTGCACCACGGCGTCGGGCACCGGGGCCCCGGGATCGTAGGCGCGCACCATCCGCCGGCCCCGGACGACGTCGCGCAGCTCCACGGGCCCCACCCTCCCAGCGCTAGCCTGCTCCCGGTGACCGAGGGGCTGCCCGCGCACGCGCGCGCCTGGGAGGCCGACGTCGTCCTCCGCGACGGCGGCGCCGCCCACCTGCGGCCGATCACCCCCGGCGACGCCGAGGCGCTGCAGGCCTTCCACGTGGCCCAGTCGCCGCGCTCGACGTACCTGCGCTTCTTCGCGGCCGTGCCGCGCCTGTCCGAGCGCGACCTGCGCCGGTTCACCACCGTCGACCACGTCGACCGGGTCGCGCTGCTGGTCCTGGCCGGCGAGCAGGTGATCGGCGTCGGCCGCTACGACCGGACGGCGCCCGGCGAGGCGGAGGTGGCGTTCAACATCGCCGACGCCCACCAGGGCCGCGGGGTCGGCTCGGTGCTGCTCGAGCACCTGGCCGCGGCGGCGCTCGAGCAGGGCGTCGAGCGGTTCGTCGCCGAGGTCCTGCCCGAGAACGCCCGGATGATCGGCGTCTTCACGGAGGCCGGCTACGAGGTGGAGCGCCGCTACGACGAGGACGTGGTGCTGCTGACCTTCGCCATCCGCGCCACCGCCCGCAGCATCGCGGTGATGGAGGCCCGCGAGCAGCGCGCCGAGGCCACCAGCCTGCGGGCCCTGCTCGCGCCCGCGTCGGTGGTGGTCGTCGGTGCGGGGCGGCGCCCGGGATCGGTCGGCGGGCGGCTCCTGCGGGGCCTGGTCGAGGGCGGCTACCGGGGCGAGCTGCACGTGGTGCACCCCGAGGCGGACGCCGTGCAGGGGGTGCCCGCGGTGCCCCGGCTGCTCGACGTGCCCGCCGGGGTGGGCACCCGCGAGGGCGGGGGCGACCGGCGCCCCGTGGACCTCGCGGTGGTCGCGGTGCCCGCGGCCGGGGTCGTCGACGTCGTCCGCCAGTGCGCGGTGCTCGGCGTGCGCGGGCTGGTGGTGGTCTCCAGCGGCTTCGCCGAGACCGGCGAGGAGGGCCTGGCCCGCCAGCAGGAGCTCGTGCGCCTGGCCCGCCGGCACGGCATGCGCGTGGTCGGCCCCAACAGCCTCGGGGTGATCAACACCGACCCCGAGGTGCGCCTCGACGCCAGCCTCGCCCTGGCCGCGCCGGCGCGGGGCGGGCTCGGCCTGTTCACCCAGTCCGGCGCCCTCGGCCTGGCCGTGCTCGACGCCGCCGGCCGCCGCCGGCTCGGCGTCTCGACGTTCGTCTCCGCCGGCAACCGCGCCGACGTCTCCGGCAACGACTGCATGCACTACTGGCGCTCGGACGAGGCGACCTCCGCGGTGGCCCTGCACCTGGAGAGCGTGGGCAACCCGCGCAAGTTCTCCCGGGTGGCCCGCCAGCTCGCCCGTGAGAAGCCGGTGGTCGTGGTGAGGTCGGGCGCGGCCGGCTCGGCCCCGCCGGGGCACGCGGTGCGCGAGAGCCGGGCCCCGCGCGAGGCGCTGGACGCGCTGCTGCGCCAGGCCGGCGTGGTGCGGGTCGACGACGTGCACCAGCTGCTCGACGTGGCGCAGCTGCTGGTGCACCAGCCCCTGCCGGCGGGGCCCCGGGTGGGGGTGGTCGCCAACTCCGACGCCCTCGCGGCGCTGGCCGCCGACGCCGCGCGGGCCCGGCAGCTGGAGGTGGCGGCCCTGGTGACCGTGCCCGCCGAGGCGGCGCCGGAGGAGCTCGGGCGCGCGCTGCGCTCCGTGCTCGACGACCCCGGCGTCGACGCCGCGGTGGTCTGCTCGATCCCGGT
>CADCUY010000162.1 GCA_902806005.1 uncultured Quadrisphaera sp.
GCACCGACCCCGCGGCGGTCCCCGCGGCGCTGGCGGCCGTGCGCGCCGCCGTCGCGCAGGTCGCGGGCGGGTGAGGCGCGGGGTGCGGCTGGGGGTCGACGTCGGCTCGGTGCGCGTCGGCCTCGCCGCCTGCGACCCCGCGGGCCTGGTCGCCTCCCCGGTGGAGACCCTCGCCCGCGACGCCGCGGGCCTCGCCGACGTCCGGCGGATCGCCGCCGAGGTGCTCGAGCGGGAGGCCATCGAGGTGGTCGTCGGCCTGCCGCTGTCGATGTCGGGTCGCGAAGGTCCCGCGGCGGAGGCGGCGCGCAGCTACGCTGCCCAGATCGCTCGACGGGTCGCGCCTGCACCGGTGCGCCTCGTGGACGAGCGGCTGAGCACGGTCAGCGCCCACCAGGCGCTGCACGCAGCTGGTCGACGGGGCCGTTCCCAGCGGCAGGTCGTCGACCAGGTGGCCGCGGTGATCGTGCTGCAGCAGGCCCTCGACGCTGAACGGTCGTCGGGCCGGGCACCGGGTTCCCTCGTCGACGCGGGCGGGGAGTGACCGGGCACGCCCGTCGCGGCCCCGGAGAGCCCGGTGCCGGCTGCCCTTCCGGGCGGGAGCGACCCCGAGAGGACCTGCTGCCGTGAGCCGGCTGACCCTCGCCGACCTGCCCAGCGCCGAGAGCACCCGCTCCGCGCGGCGCGCCGAAGGCCGCGACCGGCAGCGGCGGCGCCGCCGGCGCCGCCTGCGGGCCGCGGTCGCCACCCTGCTGGCCCTGCTCGTGGTGGGCGCCGGCGTCGTCCTCGCCAGCGAGCAGCTGCGCGACATCGTCGCCACCCTGACCGAGCCCGACGACTTCGAGGGCCCGGGCACGGGCGAGGTGCAGGTGCGGGTGATGACGGGCGACAGCGGGCGCGCCATCGGCGAGACCCTGGCCGCAGCCGGGGTGGTCAAGACCGCCGGGGCCTTCGCGGACGCCGCGGCCGCCGACCCGGACGCGGCCTCGATCCAGCCGGGCACCTACGCGCTGCGCGAGGGGATGAGCTCCGCCGCGGCGCTGGAGCTGCTCCTCGACTCAGAGTCGCTCCGCAACTACACCGTCACCATCCCCGAGGGGTTCACGGCAGAGCGGGCCCTGGAGCGGATCGCGGAGGCCACGGAGACCACCGTCGAGGCGCTGACCGCCGCGGCGGCCGACCCCGCGGTGGGCCTGCCCCCGGAGGCGGGCGGCCAGCTGGAGGGCTACCTCTTCCCGGCCACGTACGACTTCCCCCTGGAGGTCACCGAGGTGGAGGTGCTGGCGCGGATGGTGCAGCGCAGCGGCGAGGCCCTCGACGCGGCGCAGGTGAGCCCCGAGCAGCGGCGCACGGTGCTGACCAAGGCCAGCCTCATCCAGGCCGAGGCGGGCTCGACCGAGGACATGGGCAAGGTCTCCCGGGTCATCGACAACCGCCTCGCGCAGGGCCGGCTCCTGCAGTTCGACACCACGGTGAACTACGCCACGGACAAGAGCGGGCTGACCACCACCGACGAGGACCGCAACACCGACAGCCCGTACAACACCTACCGCTACCCGGGGCTCCCGGCGGGGCCGATCAACAACCCGGGCGACGACGCGATCGCCGCGGCCCTGGCGCCCGAGGAGGGCCCGTGGCTGTTCTTCGTGGTGGTCGACCCCGACACGGGCGAGACGCGCTTCGCGGAGACCGAGCAGGAGCACGCCGCCAACGTCGAGCTCTTCCGGGCGTGGCTGCGCGAGAACCCGCAGGAGTAGGGGGCCCCCGGTGAGGGCGGCCGTCCTCGGGCACCCGATCGCCCACTCGCTCTCCCCGCTGCTGCACCGCACGGCGCACGCAGCGCTCGGGCTCGCGCAGGAGTGGCGCTACGACGCGCTCGACGTCACCGCCGAGCAGCTGCCCGACCTCCTCGCCGGCCTCGGCCCGGAGTGGGGCGGGCTGTCGCTGACCATGCCGTTGAAGCAGGCCGTGCTCCCGCTGCTGGGCTCCACCTCGGCGCTGGCCGCCGCGACCGGCGCGGTGAACACCGTGCTCCCGCTGGCCGGCCCGATGCCCGCCCCGGGCGAGCCGCTGCCCTGGAGCGGGGAGAACACCGACGTGCACGGGATGGTCGCGGCCCTGGCCGAGGTCGGTCTGGCGCGCGCCGGCACGGCCGCGGTGCTCGGCGGCGGGGCCACGGCGGCGTCCGCGCTGGCGGCCCTGCACCGGCTCGGCGTCGGCGTGCCGACGGTCTACGTGCGCTCGCCGCTGCGGGCCGCCGCGC
>CADCUY010000163.1 GCA_902806005.1 uncultured Quadrisphaera sp.
TGGCCGGCGCGCTCGCAGCCTCGGCGGGGCGCATCTCGCGGGCGCTGGCGGCCGAGCGCCGGTTCTCCGCCGACGCCAGCCACCAGCTGCGCACGCCGCTGACCGCCCTGTCGATGCGCCTGGAGGAGATCACGGCGACCACCGCGGAGCCCGCGACCGCCGCGGAGGCCGAGGTGGCGCTGGCCCAGGTGGAGCGGCTGACCGCGGTGGTCGAGGACCTGCTCCACCGCACCCGCGGGGCGGGGCTGGCCGGCGAAGGGGCCGGCGGCGACGGGCCGCGGCCCAGCCACCCGCTGCGCGAGGTGCTCGTGCAGCAGGCCCGCGAGTGGGAGCCGGTCTTCGCCCGCGCCGGGCGGCGCCTGGACGTCGCCCTGCCGGCGGGGGCCGGTGACGCCGGGGGGCTGCGGGTGGTGGCCGCGCCGGGGCCGGTCTCGCAGGCGCTGGCGACGCTGCTGGAGAACGCCCTGGCGCACGGCGGCGGCACCACGCGGGTGCGGGTGCGCCGGGAGCGGGCCTCCTCGTCGGGCCACCAGCACGGCTGGGAGGAGTGGGTGGTCGTGGAGGTGGCCGACGAGGGCCCCGGGGTGCCCGAGGCCCTCGGGGCCAGGATCTTCGAGCGGTCGGTCAGCGGGGCGGCGAGCACCGGGCTCGGGCTGGCGCTGGCCCGCGACCTCGTGGTCGCCGAGGGCGGGCGCCTGGAGCTGGTGCGCGCCCGCCCCGCGGTGTTCGGCATCTTCCTGCGCCGCGCCGGAGCCCCCAGCCCGCGATGACCTCGGCGTTGCCCCCACCCGGAGGCGGCTCGGGCGGGCGCGATCCCCTGATCGTCGAGTCGCGGGTGCCGGGCTCAGGCCCCCACGTAGGCCGCCAGGTGCTGGCCGGTCAGGGTGGAGCGGTCGGCCACGAGGTCGGCCGGCGTGCCCTCGAAGACCACCCGCCCGCCGTCGTGCCCGGCCCCGGGCCCCAGGTCGATGATCCAGTCGGCGTGCGCCATCACCGCCTGGTGGTGCTCGATGACGATCACCGACCGCCCCGCGTCGACGAGCCGGTCGAGCAGCCCCAGCAGGTGCTCGACGTCGGCCAGGTGCAGGCCGGTGGTCGGCTCGTCCAGCACGAAGACGCCGCCCTGCTCGCCCAGGTGCGTGGCCAGCTTCAGCCGCTGCCGCTCGCCGCCGGAGAGCGTGGTCAGCGGCTGCCCGAGGCTGAGGTAGCCCAGCCCGACGTCGGCCAGCCGGCCGAGGACCGCGTGCGCGGCCGGCGTCCGCGCCTCGCCGGCGCCGAAGAACTCCTCGGCCTCGGCCACCGACATCGCGAACACCTCGCTGATGTCCTTGCCGCCGAGGGTGTGCTCGAGCACCGAGGCGTCGAACCGCCGCCCGCCGCACACCTCGCAGGTGGTGGACACCCCGGCCATCACCCCCAGGTCGGTGTAGACCACGCCCGCGCCGTTGCAGTTGGGGCAGGCGCCCTCGGAGTTGGCGCTGAACAGGGCCGGCTTGACCCCGTTCGCCTTGGCGAACGCCTTGCGGACCGGCTCCAGCAGCCCCGTGTACGTGGCCGGGTTGCTGCGCCGCGACCCCTTGATGGCGCCCTGGTCGACCGCCACCACGCCCTCGCGGCCCACCACCGACCCGTGCACCAGCGAGCTCTTGCCCGACCCGGCCACGCCGGTGAGCACCACGAGCACCCCGAGCGGGACGTCGACGTCGACGCCCTGGAGGTTGTGGGTCGTGGCGCCGCGCACCTCCAGGGCCCCGGACGGCGTCCGCACCGACGGCTTCAGCGACGCCCGGTCGTCCAGGTGCCGCCCGGTCAGCGTGCCGCTGGCGCGCAGCCCCTCGACGGTGCCCTCGTAGACCACCTGCCCGCCGGCGGTGCCGGCGCGGGGGCCGAGGTCGACGACGTGGTCGGCGATGGCGATCGCCTCGGGCTTGTGCTCGACGACGAGCACGGTGTTGCCCTTGTCGCGCAGCTGCAGCAGCAGGGCGTTCATCTTCTGCACGTCGTGGGGGTGCAGCCCGATCGTGGGCTCGTCGAAGACGTAGGTGACGTCGGTCAGCGACGACCCGAGGTGGCGGATCATCTTGGTGCGCTGCGCCTCCCCGCCCGAGAGGGTGCCCGCGGGCCGGTCGAGGCTGAGGTAGCCCAGGCCGATCCGCACGAAGGAGTCGAGGGTTCCGCCGAGCGAGGCGAGCAGCGGGGCCACCGACGGCTCGTCCAGGCCGCGCACCCACGCGGCCAGGTCGCTGATCTGCATGGCGCAGGCGTCGGCGATGCTGACCCCGCCGATCCGCGAGGAGCGCGCCGCCTCGGAGAGCCGGGTGCCGCCGCACTCGGGGCAGGCGGTGAAGGTCACGGCCCGCTCGACGAACGCGCGCACGTGCGGCTGCAGGGCCTCGACGTCCTTGGCGAGGAACGACTTGCGGATCTTGGGGACCAGGCCCTCGTAGGTGAGGTTGACGCCCTGGACCTTGACCTTGGTGGGCTCCTTGTAGAGGAAGTCCTGCCGCTCCTGCTCGGTGAACTCGCGGATCGGCTTGTTCGGGTCGACGATCCCCGACTCGGCGTAGACCCCCACCGTCCACCAGCTGTCGGACTTCCACCCGGGGATGGTGAAGGCGCCCTCGGCGATCGACTTCGTGTCGTCGTAGAGCTGGCTCAGGTCGATGTCGGAGACCGTGCCGCGGCCCTCGCAGCGGGGGCACATGCCGCCGGTGACGCTGAACTCGCGCCGCTCCTTGACCGTCTTGCCGCCCTTCTCCAGGGTGACGGCCCCGGCCCCGCTGATGGAGGCGACGTTGAACGAGAACGCCTGCGGCGAGCCGATGTGCGGCTGCCCGAGGCGGCTGAAGAGGATGCGCAGCATCGCGTTCGCGTCGGTGGCGGTGCCCACGGTGGAGCGGGCGTTGGCGCCCATCCGCTCCTGGTCGACGATGATCGCCGTGGTCAGGCCGTCGAGGACGTCGACGTCGGGCCGGGCGAGGCTCGGCATGAACCCCTGCACGAAGCTGCTGTAGGTCTCGTTGATCATCCGCTGCGACTCGGCGGCGATGGTGCCGAAGACCAGCGAGCTCTTGCCCGAGCCGGAGACCCCGGTGAACACCGTGAGCCGCCGCTTGGGCAGGACGAGGCTGACGTCCTTGAGGTTGTTCTCCCGCGCGCCCTGCACGCGGATGAGGTCGTGGCGGTCGGCGGCGTGCCCCTCGCTGGGCCGCGCGTCGTCCCGGGTGGTGGTGCTCATGCTGCCTCCGTCGGGCCGAGGGTGTTCGCCGACAGCATGGCGGAGAGCACCGACGCTCGTGGAGGGCTCAGCCCTCGACCGGCTCCGCGCGCGGGACGGCGGCGCCGGTGGCCACGGCGACGACCGGCACGGCGGGCCGGCCGGCCGCGGCGGGCCGCTGCCGCGAGCGCCGGAAGACCCAGGTGCGGTAGGCGTAGAACCGGAACACGGTGCCGAGGCCGACGCCCACCACGTTCGCCGCGACGTTGTCGGCCAGGGCGGAGCGCAGGTCGAGCACGTAGTGCGAGACGCCCAGGCAGACCAGGGCGATGAGCAGGGCCACGCCGTTCATCGCGAAGAACAGGACGAGCTCGGGCACCAGCCGGCGGCGGTCGGTGCGCTGGTGGGCCCGGAAGGTCCACCACCGGTTGCCCGCCCAGGCCACCGCGGTGGCCGTGCCCATCGAGAGCACCTTGGCCGTCAGCGGCTTGTCGTCCAGCCACCCCCCGACCCCCGCGGTGCCCGCGCGCAGGAGGTTGAACAGGCCGACGTCGACGACGAAGGCGACGGCGCCGATCACCCCGAACTTGCCCAGCTCGCGCGCCAGGGCGGTCCTCAGGTGGCGCAGCCGGGAGGGTCCAGCCGCTGGCACCCGGTCACCCTACGTGGGGGCGGGGCCCTGCTCGGGCGGGTCCGGGGAACCGCTGCGTAGCCTGCGCTGCCGTGAGCGAGCAGCCCGCCCCGACGCAGGTGCCCCCGACGCAGCCGGCCACCGCGACGGGGGCGCCGACCGTGGCGGTGGTCGGCGCCGGCCAGCTGGCCCGGATGCTCCAGCCGGCGGCGATCGCCCTCGGGGTGCGCCTGCGGGTGCTCGCCGAGCGCCCGGACGACGCGGCGGCGCAGGTCGTCGTCGACGCCCCGGCGGGCCGCCCCGACGACCCGGCGGCGCTCGCGGCCCTGGCCCGCGGCGCGGCGGTGGTGACCCTCGACCACGAGCAGGTGCCCACGGAGCACCTGCGGGCGCTCGCGGCCTCCGGGGTGGCGGTGCGCCCGGGGCCCGACGCCCTGGAGCACGCGCAGGACAAGCTGGTCATGCGCCGCCGCCTGGCGCAGCTCGGCGTGCCCGTGCCGCGGTGGGCGCCGGTGGGCACCGCGGACGACCTGCAGCGCTTCGGCGACGAGGTGGGGTGGCCGGTGGTCCTGAAGACGGCGCGCGGCGGCTACGACGGCAAGGGCGTGCGGGTCGTCGCCGACGTCGCGGAGGCGGCCGACTGGCTGGCCCGGGCCGCTGCACCCGCCACAGCTGCCGCGCCGGCGGCGCTGCTCGCCGAGGAGCGGGTGCCCTTCGCCCGCGAGCTCGCCGTGCTGGTGGCGCGCAGCCCCAGCGGGCAGGCCGCGGCGTGGCCGGTGGTCGAGACGGTGCAGGTCGACGGGATCTGCACCGAGGTCGTCGCCCCCGCGCCCGGCCTCGACGAGGAGGTGGCGCTGGCCGCCACGGCCACCGCGCTGCGCCTCGCCGACCAGCTCGGCGTCACCGGCGTGATGGCGGTGGAGTGCTTCGAGGTGCCCGCCGCCGCGGGCAGCTCGGTGCTCGTCAACGAGCTCGCGATGCGCCCCCACAACAGCGGGCACTGGACCATCGACGGGTCGGTGACCAGCCAGTTCGAGCAGCACCTGCGCGCGGTGCTCGACCTGCCGCTGGGCGACGTCGCGCCCCGGGCCCGGTGGTCGGTGATGGCCAACGTGCTCGGCCCGCAGCGCGAGGAGCACGCCGACGTCTTCCGGGCCTACCTGCACGTGATGGCCCACGACCCGGGCGTCAAGGTGCACCTGTACGGCAAGGCCTGGCGGCCCGGGCGGAAGATCGGCCACGTCACGGTCAGCGGGGCCGACCTGGACGACGTGCGCGCCCGGGCCCGGCACGCGGGCGACTTCCTCACCGGCCTCATCGACGGCTGACAGGATCACCCCCGTGACGACCAGCCCGGACGCCGGCAGCCCCCTCGTCGGCGTCGTCATGGGCTCCGACTCCGACTGGGCCGTGATGCGCCCCGCCGCGGAGGCCCTGGAGCAGTTCGGGGTGCCGCACGAGGTGGACGTGGTCTCCGCGCACCGCACCCCCGAGCAGATGCTCGCCTACGGCCGCGACGCCGCCGGGCGGGGCCTGCGGGTGCTCGTCGCCGGGGCCGGGGGAGCGGCGCACCTGCCGGGCATGCTCGCCGCGGTGACCCCGCTGCCGGTGGTCGGGGTGCCGGTGCCGCTGGCCCACCTGGGCGGGATGGACTCCCTGCTCTCGATCGTGCAGATGCCGGCGGGCGTGCCGGTGGCGACCGTGTCGGTGGGCGGGGCGCACAACGCGGGCCTGCTGGCCGTGCGGATCCTCGCCGCCGGCGAGGGGCCGGGCGCCGAGCGGCTGCGCGCCGCCCTGGCCGACCACCAGCGCGGGCTGCGGGAGGCCTCGGCCGCCAAGGGCGAGCGCCTGCGGGCCTCGCTCACGCCCCGAGGCTGAACCACACCACCTTGCCGCCCGGCTCCGGGCGCACCCCCCAGGACGTCGCGGAGGCCTGGAGCAGGCTGATGCCGCGCCCGCCGAGCGCGGTCTCGTCGTCCGGGCGCAGCACCGGGGGGCGCTCGTCGTCGTCGCCGACCTCGACCACGACCTGCCCGGGGGTGACGGTCACGCAGACCCGGGCCTCGCTGCGGGCGTGGACGACCACGTTGGTGACGACCTCGCTGATCAGCAGCTCGGCGATGTCGCTGAGGTCCTCGACCAGGCCGGCCGAGGCGCACAGGCGGGCGGTGAGCCGCCGCGCCTCGCGGGCGGCCCTCGGGTCGGGCGGCAGCACCAGGACCTCGCTGGTGCTGGGGGCGGCGGTGCCGGTCACGACGGGGACGTCCTCTGGTCGGTGGTGCGGTGGTCCGTGCAGCGCAGGGCGAGCAGCGCGACGTCGTCCTCGGCCTCGGGGCTGACCGTGGCGAGCAGCACGTCGGCGAGCTCCTCGGGAGGGCGCCAGCCCTCCACGGCGAAGGCCTTCGCCAGGCCGGCGATGCCCTCGCTGAGGCTCGCGGCCCGGCGCTCGACGAGGCCGTCGGTGTAGAGCAGCAGGGTGGCGCCGGGGGGCAGCTCGACCAGGCGCTCCCCGCGGGAGGTGCCGGGGTCGACGCCGAGCAGCAGGTCGTGCTCGCCGCCGAGGACCACGACCTCGCCGTCGGGCCGGCGCAGCATCGGCGGCGGGTGGCCGGCGTTGGACCACCGCAGCCGCCGCACCCCCCGCGCGCGGTCGCCGGCGCTCTGCTCGACCCGGGCGAGCACCGCGGTGGCCAGGCTGTCCAGCTGCAGGCCGGCCAGGGCGGCGTCGAGCCGGGTCAGCAGCACCCCGGGGCTGTCGTCGCTGTCGTAGGCGGTGCCGCGGAGCAGGTTGCGCACCTGGCCCATGGTCGCCGCGGCGGTGCGGTCGTGGCCGCTGACGTCGCCGACGACCAGCAGGGTGGCGCCCGCGGCGGTGGTGAAGGCGTCGTACCAGTCGCCGCCGACCTGCGCCTCGTGGGCGGCGGGCCGGTAGCGCACCGCCACCTCCAGCGGCCCGGCGATGGCCGGCTGGCTGAGCAGGCTGCGCTGCAGGGCCTCCGACATCCGCCGGGCGGCCAGCGCGGAGCGCCGCTCGGCCTCGGTGGCGCGGATCCGCTGCAGGGCTTGGGCGCACTGCGCCGCGAAGGTCTCGAGCAGCTCCAGCTCGTCGGGGCGGAAGGCGCGCTCCTCGGTCCACGCGACCGCCAGGGACCCCACGGTGCGGTCCTCCACGGTCAGGGGCAGCACGGCCCACGCCGAGCGGCCGGTGACGGCGTGGACCTGGGCCATGACCTCGGTGACCGCGAGCCCGGCGGCGCGGGTCGGCATGAGCAGCCGCCGTCCCGTGCGGGCGACCACCGCGCCCGGCTGGGGGCTGTCGTAGGGCTGCTCGCCGTGGGCCAGGTGCACCTGGTCGCCCACGACGGTGCTGAGCGTCACGCGCCACCCCCCGGTCGGGCCCTCCGAGGTCACCGCCCCGCCGTCGGCGCCCAGCACCGACAGGCCCTTCTCGACCACGATCCGCTCGAGGTCCTCCGCGGTCTGGGCGGCGGTCAGCGCCAGCGCCACCTCCGCCACCCCGGCGAGCCGGCGGGCCGAGACGTCGCGGGCGTCCTGCGCGTCGCGCAGCTCGGCGAGCCGGCCGTAGAGGTCGGCCTCGACCGCCGTGGCGCGCAGCTCCAGGTCGTGCTCGGAGGTCGCGGCCCGGTCGAGCTCGCGGACGTGGTCGGTGACGTCCTCCACCCGCTGCAGCACCAGCTGCGTGGTGCCGTCCGCCGCGAGCACCGGGGCGCTGAGCAGCGACCACGTGCGGCGCACGCTCACCCCGGTCACCGGGTCGGCCACGTCGTAGACGAACAGCGGCAGGGGGTCGGGGCGCCCGGTGTCGCGGGCGCGCTCGAAGGAGAGCTGCAGCGGGTTGGCGCCGGCGTCGTCCAGCGACTCGGGGGACGGTGGGAACGCGTCGAAGACGTACCGGCCGATC
>CADCUY010000164.1 GCA_902806005.1 uncultured Quadrisphaera sp.
GTCGCTCGCGCAGCGCGAGGACGGCGCGCGCGTTGGTCGCCGCCGCACGCAGCTTCGGCGCGGAGCGGATCAGGCGCGCGTCGGTGAGCAGCCGCGCCACGTCGTGCTCGCCGTAGCCGGCCACGACCTCGGGGTCGAAGCCGGCGAAGGCCTCGCGCAGCGCGTCGCGCTTGCGCAGCACCGTCAGCCACGACAGCCCGGCCTGGAAGGCCTCGAGGCTCAGCCGCTCGTACAGGCCCTGCTCGTCGCGCACGGGCCGGCCCCACTCGTCGTCGTGGTAGGCGCGGTAGTCCTCGGGCCCGGTGGCGCCCCAGGGGCAGCGCAGGGCGCCGTCGGGGCCGGGCAGGGCCGGGGTGCCGGCCGCAGCGGGCTCGCCCACGCCGGGCTCAGCCCGCCGGGGGTGCCGGCGCCGCGCCCTCGAGCTCGCGGGCGACCTGCGCCAGCACGTGGCCGAAGGAGAGCCGCCCGCCGAGCACCAGGGCGGGCAGCAGCGGGCGCGAGAGCTGCCGCGAGACCAGGGCGATGTCCTCGGTCCAGCGCACCCGGCAGCGGTCGCCGGGCAGCGGCACCACCTGCACCTCGGCCGTGCCCAGCACCACCCTGCCCACGTGCACGATCCCGGCCGTCCCGGCGCGGGTGGCGGTCGGCGGCTCGAAGCGCACGACCTCCATGACGTCGTCGAACGCGGCCCGGCCCACCCCGGAGCGGCCGACGAAGACGGTGCCCGCGCCGCCGTCCCCGGAGCGCACCCACACGGTCGTCAGGGGCACCCAGCGCCCGTGCGCGGTCCAGTCGGTGACCAGGCGCCACGCCGCGTCGGCCGGTGCGGCGATCTCGCGGTGCGCGGTGAACCTCGCCACGCTCACGCCCCCCGGGCGGCGCGGCGCGAGCCGGGCCGGGCCGGGCCGGCCGGCTCGAGCACCGGCTGGGGTTCGGGCTGGGCGACGGCCCCGGGCTCGGGGCCCGCGGGGGCGCTCAGCCCGTACAGCTCCGCCAGCTCCCGGTCGCGGGCGGCCAGCTCCGTGCGCATCCGCTCCATCGCGGCGTCCACCTCGTCCATCCGGTAGCCGCGCAGGCCCGTGGTGAAGCGCACGGCCTGCACGTCGCGGGCCTCCAGCCGGCCCACCCTGTCGCCCGGCAGCGGCGCGGAGGCCCGCTCGCGGGGCGCCGGGGGCAGGCCGCCGGAGACGGCTCCCGCCGCGACGGCCGCGACGACGCCCACCACGCCGAGGGCGAGCAGCACCAGCGCGTAGGTCACACCGGCGATCGTCGCACGGGCGCGGCCGCGCGACCCGGCTGGCCCGGCTGCCCGGGCGAGGCCTCGAGCGCCTCGGCGGCGTCGGGGTCGGCGCCCGGGGCCGTGGCCAGCTGGAGCTCCACCGCGTCGAGGGCCTCGCCGGGGCTGGCGGCCCACGTCGCGTCGGCGGCGGCCGCGGGCTGCACGAAGCCGCCGGCCACCAGGGAGTCGACCAGCGTCCGCAGCGGCGCCAGCACGCCGGTCGGGTCGCAGACCACCACCGGCTTGGCGTGCAGGCCCAGGGCGCGCGCCGACCACACCTCGAGCAGCTCCTCGAGGGTGCCGAGGCCCCCGGGCAGCACGAGGAAGGCGTCGGCGGCGGCGTCCATCAGGCCCTTGCGCTCGCGCATGTCGTCGGTGACGACGAGCTCGTCGGAGTCGACGTCGCCCACCTCGATCTCCAGCAGGGCCCGCGGGATCACCCCGTAGGTGCGGGCGCCGCCCGCGCGGGTGGCCCGGGCGACCGCGCCCATCATCGACAGCGAGCCCGCCCCGGAGACCAGGCTGTGGCCGCGGGCGGCCAGCAGCGAGCCGACCTCCGCGGCCAGCTCGACGTGCTCGGGGGCGATGCGTTCGGACGCCGAGCAGTACACCGCGATCGCAGCCATGGGGGCCAGCCTGCCAGCACCCCCGGCGGCGCTCGCGCCGTCGGGGGCTCAGGCCCGCGTCGCGACCGCCTGCACCCAGCGGCCGCCGGCGCGGGAGACCAGCGCGCCCAGGGCCACCTCCAGGCCGTGCCGGCGCAGCTCGGCGAGCAGCCCGTCCTGGTCGAACCGGTCGTGCCGGGGGTGGTGGGCCACCGCCCGCAGCCACCGGGCGTCGACGAACCGCGCGGTCATCTCGGCCAGGGCCAGCTGCCCGCCGGGGCGCAGCACCCGGGCGCACTCGCCCACGGCGGCGCGCCAGTCCTCGATGTGGTGGAAGGCGTGCAGCGAGACCACCAGGTCGCAGCTGCCGTCGGCCACGGGCAGCGCGGTGGCGTCGCCGACCTCGATCCGCACGCGGTCGCGGAGGTCGGCCGTGCGGGCGGTGGCCCGCTTGACCGAGGCCGGGTGGACGTCGAAGGCCACGACCCGCCTCGCGCCCAGCTGCGTGGCGGCGATCCGCGCGCCGAGGCCGCGGCGTCCCGTGCCGATCTCCAGGCACCGCTCGCCGCGGGCGCCCAGCCGCGCCAGCGTCGGGCCCTCGACGCGCAGGCCGATCTCGTAGCGCAGCCGCGAGTCGACCCAGACCCGGTCGGCGTCGACGTAGGTGGGGGGCGCCGTCGCGTGCGTGTCGTGGGTCATGGCGGCTGCCTACCCGGTGACGCGCTGCTCACACGGCCCCGTCCTGCGCCGGGCCGGCGACCGCACGACCGACGGACGTGCAGAACCCGGCGCGGAGCCCGTGCACGGCGCCCTCGAGGGACTTCTGCACGTCCGTCGGACGCACCCTCGGGCGCCCTTCGCGGCTCAGGAGGCGGCGGCCCGCGTGACGTCGGGGGCGGCGGCGCCGGCGGCCGTGGCCACCGCGGCGGAGGCCAGCGCCTGCACCAGCCCCGGCACGTCGGCGGCGGCCAGGCGCACGGTGGAGACGCAGCGGTCGCCGTCCCAGGTGCTCAGCACCACCCGGCCGGCCTCGGGGTGGGCCGAGACCCGCAGCGCGCGCCCGGGCCGGTCGCGGCCGGCCAGCACCGCTCCGACCACCGGTGACGACGTGACGCGCATGGTCGATGGTCGCCCCGCCCCGCGCCGCTGTCCAGACGCGGCTGCGCCGTCCGCGCCGGCCCCGACCCGGTCAGCGCACCGGCGGCGCGCCGCCCAGCCACGCCAGCAGCGCGCGCCGGCACTCCACGATCTGCGCCACCGGGCAGCTCTCGCCGTCGGTGTGCGCCTGGTTCGGGTCGCCGGGGCCGTAGTTCACCGCCGGCACGCCCACCGCCGCGAAGCGGGCGACGTCCGTCCAGCCGTACTTGGGCGCCGGCACGCCCCCGATCGCGGCGACGAACGCGGCCGCGGCCGGCCGGTCCAGCCCCGGCCTCGCGCCGTCCGCGACGTCGGTGACCCGCACCTCGAAGCCGTCGAACACCTCGCGCACGTGCCGCTCCGCCCCGGCGCCGTCCCGCGACGGGGCGAAGCGGTAGTTGACGGTGACCACGCACGCGTCGGGGACCACGTTGGTGGCCACGCCCCCGCGGATCCCGACGGCGTTGAGGCCCTCGCGGTAGACCAGCCCGTCGACGTCCACCGCGCGCGGCTCGTACGCGGCCAGCCGGGCCAGCACCTCGCCCGCGGCGTGGACGGCGTTGACGCCCAGCCAGGAGCGGGCCGAGTGAACCGCGCGGCCGGTGGTGACGACGTCGGCGCGCAGGGTGCCGTTGCAGCCGCCCTCGACCACCCCGGACGTCGGCTCGCCCAGCACGGCGACGTCGCCGGCGAGCCAGTCGGGGTGGTGGCGGGCGAGCCGGCCGAGGCCGTTGAGGGCGGAGTCGACCTCCTCGTGGTCGTAGAAGACCCAGGTGACGTCGCGCGCCGGCCCGCGGGGGAGGTCCTGGACGGCGGCGGCCGCCGACAGCTGCACGGCCACCCCGCTCTTCATGTCCACCGCGCCGCGCCCGACGAGCAGGTCGCCGAGGGCGGCGTCGGGCACCAGCCGCGAGGGCACGTTGCCCGCGATCGGCACGGTGTCGAGGTGCCCGGCGACCACGACCCGCTCGGGCCGGCCGAGGTGGGTGCGGGCGACCACGGCGTCGCCGTCGCGCAGCACCTCCAGGCCGGGCAGGCCGCGCAGCGCGGCCTCGACGGCGTCCGCGAGGGGCCCCTCGTCGCCGCTGACCGACGGGGTGTCGACGAGGGTGCGGGCGAGCGCGACGACGTCGCCGCGCAGGTCGAGGACCACCGGGTCGGGCACCGGCGCAGCCTAGGGTGGCGCGCATGCCCAGCACCGCACCGGACGGCACGCCCGCGCCCGGCACCGAGTCGGCCCGCACCGCGTGGGGGCACGGCCTGGCCACCACCGCCGACGACGGCACCGTGCTCGACGCCTGGTACCCCGCGCCGGCCCTCGGCCCGCCGCCGGCCACCGGCGACCCGGCGGGCGAGCCGCCGGCGGAGCTGGCGGCCCTGGAGGGTCGCGACGAGGCGCGCCGCACCACCACCGCGGTGGTGCGCACCGTGGTCGACCTCGACGTCGCGCCGCTGGACGCCCTGGACGCCTACCTGCGCCTCCACCTGCTCTCGCACCGCCTCGTGGCCCCGAACGGGCTCGCGCTGGACGGCGTCTTCGGGGTGCTGACCACGGTGGTGTGGACCACCCGCGGCCCGTGCGCGGTGGCCGGCTTCGAGGCCACCCGCCTGCGGCTGCTGGCCGCCCACGGCCGCGGCGGCGTCGCGGTGCTCGGCGTCGACAAGTTCCCGCGGATGGTCGACTACGTGGTGCCCGCGGGGGTGCGGATCGCCGACGCCGACCGGGTGCGGCTCGGCGCCCACCTCGCCGAGGGCACCACCGTCATGCACGAGGGGTTCGTGAACTTCAACGCCGGCACGCTCGGGCCCTCGATGGTCGAGGGGCGCATCTCGGCGGGCGTCGTCGTCGGCGAGGGCTCCGACGTCGGCGGCGGCGCCTCGGTGATGGGCACCCTCTCCGGCGGCGGCCGCCAGCGGGTGAGCATCGGGCGGCGGTCGCTGGTGGGCGCCAACGCCGGCGTCGGCATCAGCCTCGGCGACGACTGCGTGGTGGAGGCGGGCCTGTACGTGACCGCCGGCACGCGGGTGACCGTGCTCGCGCCGGGCGCACCGCCGCGGGTGGTCAAGGCCGTGGAGCTCTCCGGCGCCGACGGGCTGCTCTTCCGGCGGGAGTCGACCACCGGCGTCGTGCAGGCGCTGGTGCGCGCCGGCGGCGCGGGCTCCGCGCCGGGCGTGGAGCTCAACGCCGCGCTGCACGCGAACTGAGCCCGTGGCCACCACCGCTGCGTCCCGGCGCCCCCGAGGGGGCCGCCCCGACGACCGGGACGCCGACCGCGCGGCCACCCGGCAGGGGTGGCTGCGGCTGCTCGGGGTCACCGTGGTCGTCGCCGTGCTCAGCGGCGGGGCGTGGGTGGCCTGGCAGCAGGTGGAGCCGCCGGTGCTCGTGGCGGTCGAGCGGTGCTCGGCGACCGCCGAGGGCGTCGAGCACTCCCTCGCGCCCGACCAGGCCGCCAACGCGGCGCTGATCGCGGGCGTCGCCCGGACGCGCGGCCTGCCGGCGCGGGCGGTGACGATCGGGCTGGCCACGGCGGTGCAGGAGTCGCGGCTGCGCAACATCTCCTACGGCGACCGCGACTCGCTCGGGCTGTTCCAGCAGCGCCCCTCCCAGGGGTGGGGCACCGCGGAGGAGATCCTCGACCCGGTGCGCTCGACCGGGAGGTTCTACGACGGCCTGGTGCGGGTGGAGGGCTACGACGCGCTGCCGATCACCGAGGCCGCGCAGCGGGTGCAGCGCTCGGGCTTCCCGCTGGCCTACGCCGCCCACGAGCCGCAGGCCCGGGCCTACGCCTCGGCGCTGACGGGCTACTCCCCCGCGACGCTGGTGTGCCGGCTGCGACCGCCGGCCGACAGCAGCCGCCAGCAGCCGGACGCCGACGGGCTGTGGCCGCGGGCGGCCGCGGTGCGCGACCGGGCGGCGCTGGAGCTGGGCGGCACGCCCGTGGCCGTGGGCCCGGCCGGGGAGGACGGCGGCGACGGGAGCGGCACCGACGGCCGCGTGCTGGTGCTCGGGGCGCCCGCCGGCAGCGAGGAGGGCCTGCGCCAGGGCTGGGCGCTGGCGCACTGGGCGGTGGCCCACGCCGCGGAGCTCAGCGTCACCGAGGTGGCGGTGGACGGGGTGGTGTGGCGGCGGGCCCGGCCGGACGACGGCTGGCGGCCCGTGGCCGAGGCCGGCGGGGTCCTCGCCGCCCCGGATGAGGGCACCGCCGCCGTGCGCGTGGCGGGCTGACCCGCCCCGCGTCCGGACGGGGGGTCAGCGCTGGTCGAGCGGCACGTAGTCGCGCGCGACGGCCCCGGTGTAGACCTGGCGCGGCCGGTTGATCTTCGTCTGCGGGTCGGCCACCATCTCGCGCCACTGGGCGATCCACCCCGGCAGCCGCCCCAGGGCGAACAGCACGGTGAACATCCGCGTCGGGAAGCCCATGGCCTGGTAGATCAGCCCGGTGTAGAAGTCGACGTTCGGGTAGAGCTTCCGCTCCACGAAGTAGTCGTCGGAGAGCGCGATCTGCTCGAGGCGCTTGGCGATGTCGAGCAGCTCGTTCGGCCCCGACTTCTCGAGCATCCGGTCGGCGGTCTCCTTCACCAGCGCCGCCCGCGGGTCGTAGTTCTTGTAGACCCGGTGCCCGAAGCCCATCAGCCGCACGCCCTGGGTCTTGTCCTTGACCTTGCGCATGAACGAGTCGGCGTCGTCGTCGCCGCGGCGGATGGCCTCGAGCATCTCCAGCACCGCCGAGTTCGCCCCGCCGTGCGCCGGACCGGACAGCGCGTGGATGCCCGCCGAGATCGAGGCGAACAGGTTCGCCCCCGAGGAGCCCACCATCCGCACCGTCGACGTCGAGCAGTTCTGCTCGTGGTCGGCGTGCAGCACCAGCAGCAGGTCGAGGGCCTTGGCCATCTCGGGGTCGACCTGGTACGGCTCGGCGGGGAACCCGAACGTCATCCGCAGGAAGTTCTCGACCAGGCCGAGGGAGTTGTCGGGGTAGAGGAACGGCTGCCCGGCGCTCTTCTTGTAGGCGTACGCCGCGATCGTCGGCAGCTTGGCCAGCAGCCGGTACGTCGAGAGCTCCACCTGCGCGGCGTCGCGGGGGTTCAGCGCGTCCTGGTAGAAGGTCGACAGCGTCGAGACCGCCGACGACAGCACGGGCATCGGGTGCGCGTCGCGCGGGAAGCCGTCGAAGAACCGCGTCAGGTCCTCGTGCAGCAGCGTGTGCCGGCTGATCCGCGAGGTGAACGCCTCCAGCTCGGCGGCCGTGGGCAGCTCGCCGTGGATCAGCAGGTGGCTGACCTCGAGGAAGCTGGACGACGCGGCCAGCTGCTCGATCGGGTAGCCGCGGTAGCGCAGGATCCCCGCGTCGCCGTCGATGTAGGTGATCGCCGACTGGCACGACGCGGTGTTCATGAACCCCGGGTCGAGCGTGATCATCCCCGTGTCCTTGAGCAGGGAGGACACGTCGATGCCGTCCTGCCCGTCGGTGGCGGGCACGACCGGCAGGTCGAGGCGGCCCCGGGGGTGGTCCAGGGCGATGGGTGCCTCGGTCATCGCTGCGCTCCTCGGTGCCCGGTGGGCGTCGTCGGACCGCGCGAGCGGCGGTCCGTGGGCGGCGGGCGGCGGTCGCGCACCCGACGCGGCGAGGGTACGGCGTCCGGTGGGCGGCGGTCGCCGGAGGCCGCGCTCTCCGCGGCGCGCCCACCCGCCGGACCGTCCCGCGGAGGCG
>CADCUY010000165.1 GCA_902806005.1 uncultured Quadrisphaera sp.
TTCGGCGCCGCGCTGGCCCGACCCGTCGCCGGGGACGCCGTGCGGGCCGCGTTCGACGTCGTGACTGGCGCCGGCGCCGGCGAGCTGGCCGAGGCGGGCGCGGTGGTGGCCGCCGCGAGCGGGCGCCGCCTGGCGGAGGGCGGGGGCGAGCACGCCCAGGACGACGCGTGCCTGGTCGAGCTGCACCAGGCGCACCCCGGCGACCCCGGCGTCCTGCTCTCGACCCTGCTCCACCACCTCACGCTCGCGCCGGGGGAGTGCCTCTACATCGCCCCGGGACAGCTGCACGCCTACCGCTCCGGGGTGGCCGTCGAGGCGATGGCGACCTCCGACAACGTGCTGCGCGCCGGCCTGACGCACAAGCACGTCGACGTCGCGGAGCTCACCGCCGTCGTCGACCTCGAGCCGGGCCCGGTGCCGGTGCTGGCGCCGGTCCACCGCGGTCCGGGGGCGGTGACCTTCCAGCCCCCGGTGGACGACGTGGGGCTCGACGTGGTGTCCGTCGGCGGCCCCGGCGGTGCGGCCCCGGGGCCGCTGCCCGCGGAGGCGGGGCCGCGCATCGCGCTGGTGCTCGAGGGGCCGCTGGAGCTGGCGGCGGGCCGCTCGTCGATGGCGCTGCAGCGCGGGCAGTCGGTCTTCGTGCCCGCCGGCGAGGAGGTCGCCGTGCACGGCACCGGGCGGCTCGCCGTCGCCCGCGTCGGCCGCCGCTGACCGCGGCGCGCCGGTCGACCCCGCCCCACCCCGCCGGCGCGGCGGTCCTGGCGCTACTGCGTGACGCGCAGTAGTGTGCGCTGCGCGGCAGCCGGTCGGCGGTCGCGGCCCGAGCGCGAGGAGCCCCGTGGACACCAGCCAGCTGCTCAAGGGGGTGCTCGACGCCGCGGTGCTCGCCGTCGTCGAGGCCGACGACGGGTACGGGTACGACGTCGTCCGGCGCCTGCGCCAGGCCGGCCTGGAGGGGGTCGGCGACGCCTCGGTGTACGGCACCCTGCGGCGGCTGTACTCCGCCGGCGCCCTCAGCTCCTACGTGGTGCCCTCCGAGGAGGGGCCGCACCGCAAGTACTACGGCATCAACGACCACGGGCGCCGGCTGCTCGCCGACCAGCGCAAGGCGTGGACGTCGTTCGCCGAGACCGTGCAGCACCTCCTCGACCCCGCCGAGCCGCTGGAGAGCGCGCGATGAGCACGACCACACCCCTCCCGCCGACCGACCCCGGCGCCCGCGCGGTCGCCGACTACGTCGCCGCGGTCCGCCGCGCGCTCGACGACCTGCCCCGCGAGGTGGCCGACGACCTCGTCGACGGCCTCGCCGCCGACCTCGCCGACGCCGCCGCCGAGTCGGCCACCCCGCTGGCGGACCGGCTCGGCCCCGCGGACCGGTACGCCGGGGAGCTGCGCGACGCCGCCGGGCTCGGGCCGCGCGGAGCCCGCCCGGAGGGCCGGGGCCGGCGCTGGCCGTCGCTGCAGGAGGCCTGGGGCGACGACCTCGCCCGGGTCCGGGGCGACCTGGACCGGGGCCTGGTCCGGGCGCGGACCCAGGCGTGGTGGCCCGAGGCGGCCGCCCTCGCCGCCGCCGTGCGCCCGGCGTGGTGGGTGGCGCGCGCCTGGGTGGCCCTCGCCCTGCTCACCTGGGCGATCGGCGGCGGCCGCCTCGGCGTGGCCGACGTCAACCTCGTGCACCTGCTCGTGCTCGTGGCGCTCACCTGGGCCAGCGTGCGGCTCGGCCAGGGCCGGTGGACCGGGCGGTGGCAGCGCCGCTCCGTCCTCGCCGGGAACGTCGTGGCGGTGCTGGCCCTGCCCGCCGTGCTCGGGTCGCTGGCCGCGCCGGCCGTCACCTACGTGGAGTCCACCAGCGTCGAGCAGGTGCCCCCGGCGACGGGGCTGTTCCTGGACGGCCAGCCGATCTCGAACCTCCACCCGTACGACGCCCAGGGGCGACCCCTGAGCGGCGTGCAGCTGCTGGACGACTACGGCCGGCCGGTGCAGGTCGGCGAGGAGAACCGGCGGGACTGGTCGGACGGCGCCCCGCGGCCCTTCCTGCCGGTGGTCGACGTCGAGGGCCGGGTGCGGTGGAACGCCTACCCGCTGCGGGCCGAGGGGGCGCCGCCCGGCGACGTGCCGCGCCCGCAGCCGACCCTGCCGGCGCTGCTCGCGCCGCCGCCGGCCGAGGGACTGCCGCCGGCGCTGGAGCCGGCGGACGGGGCGACGACCGAGGCGGTG
>CADCUY010000166.1 GCA_902806005.1 uncultured Quadrisphaera sp.
GGGTGCCGGCCTCGGCCGCGGCGTCCGCGGGGGCCTCGCTGGCGGTGCTCGCGCGACCGGCCGCCAGCGCCGTTGCCACCTGGACCGCGCGCCGGCCCCGCCAGGACGCGGCCGCCAGGTCGTCCTCGTCCGGGGGACCGGCTCCGTCGGCCGACACGTGCGAGGTGCCGTACGGGTCGCCCGTCCGGAACTGGATGGGGTCGGTGCAGTCGGGGGTCACGCCTCGGGCACGTCCTGGGTCTCGGCACGTCGAGCAGCCGCACCTGCGCGCCGGCCGCCTCCGCGCCGCTCGCGACGGCCGTGGCCAGCTCGTGGACGCTCCCGGTGGCGCCGTAGTGGATGACGGCTGTCTTGACGGCCTCGGCCACGGGTCCTCCTCGTGGGTCGGCGTCCCCCGCCGGAGCGGGCCGGGCCCTGCGGGCCCGCGGACGTGCACCACGCCAGCCTTCGGGGTCGAGATCTCAACGGCCCAGGGGTGACGACCGGGCGCCGTTCCGCAGCACGGGTGCGGCTGCCCTCAGCGGGCGGCCACCAGGCGGTCCGCGACCGCGCCGGTCACCAGGGCGTAGACGGACTTGTGCAGGACGTCGACCGCCGCCTCGCCCCGCGACCAGGTCGAGGGCGGCGCCCCACCGCCGGTGGCGTTCTCGAAGACCTCGTCGGCGGTGAAGCGCACGACGCCGAACAGGGCGGACGAGGACGGCCCGGTCAGGCCGGCACCGGCCATCACTCCCCGCAGCGACCCGACCACCGCGCCGAAGCCCCAGTGCCAGGCCTGGTTCCGCAGCCAGCTCCGCCGGTCGTCCCGCGCCTCGCCGAGGCCGAGCACGCCCTCGAGCGTGCGCGCGGGGACGTAGGAGTCCGGCCGCGCGGTCACCGCCTGCTCCAGCTCGTTCGACAGGGTCAGCGCGGCGGTGCCCACCGTTCCCGCCAGCACCCCGAGCAGGGCTGCTCGCACCGTCCTCACGGCCACCTCCTCCTGAGCCGCTGCGGGCCCGCTGAGCCCCCGGGGCTCGGGGGCACGGCCACCCGCTACCCGGCGCGCCCGGGCTCACACCCGACGGCCGCAGCCGCGGCTCCGGCCCCTCGACGATCCTTCCCCCGCGGGCCGCCCGGCCCTAGCCTCCTGCCGTGCCGACGCCGACCCGCGCCCTGCTGGTGGTCGCCGGGCCGCCCCTGCTCCTCGCGGCGGCGGGGCTCGCCCACCCGGCGGAGCTCACCGACGCGACGGCGCGCTCGTGGCAGCTGCTGCACACGCTGCTGCTGCCGGTCTTCCCGCTGCTCGCCCTCGGCCCCTGGCTGGTCACGCGCGGCGAGCGCCCGGCGCTGCGGTGGACCGTGGCCGGCCTGGGCTACGCCTACGCCGCGTTCTACACGGCGCTCGACGTGCTGGCCGGCATCGGCGCCGGCGCCCTGCACCGCGCGGGCGCTCACGAGCAGACCGCGGTCATGTTCACGCAGGGCAACGGCCTCTCCGCCTACGGGGTGGGCGCCTACCTGGCCGCGACCCTCGTCGCCGCCGGCACGGCCGTGCGCCGGGCGGGGGCTGCGGCGCTGCCCGGGGCGGTGCTGGTGGTCGCGGCGGCGTGGTCGTTCCTCGGCAGCCACATCTACTGGCCGGTCGGCGGGCTGACCGTGCTCGCCATGGCCGCGGGCTGGGCCTGGCTGGTGATCGCCCTGCACCGGCAGCGGACGGCCGGCGCAGCCGCAGCGGACCCGGGAGCGCCCCTCCCCCGGTGACCCCCCGAGGACGGCGGCGCTCGTCACGCCCCCGGGTCCGTCATCCCCGCCCCACGGCGCGGGCGGCGTCGGGCCGGGTCCGGGCGAGCTCCTCGTCCACGACGAGGACCACCCTGCCGCCGGCGCTGCGGGACTCCACCAGGCGGTGCGCCGCCGCGGCCTCGCCGAGCGGGAGCCGGCGGGCGACCAGCGGCCTCAGGAGGCCCTGCTCGGCCCAGCGGACGAGCTGCTCGAGGTCGCGGCCCGACGGGCGGGCCACGAAGCCCCGGACGACCGCCCCCGGCGCGAGGCGGGTCACCGCGGCGACGAGCGGGTTGCCGCGGCCGGGGTCGATCGTCACCGCGACCCCGCGCGGGGCGGCGAGCCGCCGCAGCGCGCGCGGCGACAGGGAGCCGGAGGCGTCGAGGACGACGTCGAAGCGGCGCCCGGCCAGCGGCGGGGCCGGCTCGCGTCTGAGCACCTCGGCCGCGCCG
>CADCUY010000167.1 GCA_902806005.1 uncultured Quadrisphaera sp.
CGGTGCGCAGTGCCTTGACCACCACGACGGCGGCGTTGGCCACCACGACGATGACCAGCAGCGCGAAGACCGTCTGCAGCACCCCGTTGGTCGTGGAGTTGGTGACGATCTGCTGCATCTGGTCGGCGTCCGTCGCCGGGGGCAGCACCTCGCCGGCCTCGAGGGCGTCGGCGTAGCGGGCGCGCTGCGCGAAGTACCCCAGCACCGGGTTGTCGGAGAAGATCTTCTGGTAGCTCGCCGTCATGGTCACGATCAGGTCCCACGCCAGCGGGATGCCCGGCACCCACGCCCACTTGGCCTTGCCGTGCTTGACCATCAGCGTGACGCACAGGGTCAGCGCGATCGCCGCGAGCAGCTGGTTGGCGATGCCGAACAGCGGGAACAGCTGGTTGATCCCGCCGAGCGGGTCGGTGACCCCGACGTAGAGGAAGTACCCCCACGCCCCCACCACGGCCGCGCTCGCCAGGTAGTTGGCCGGGCGCCAGGAGAGGTCGCCGAAGCGCTTCCACACGTTGCCGATCGTGTCCTGCAGCATGAACCGCCCGACGCGGGTGCCGGCGTCGACGGCGGTGAGGATGAACAGCGCCTCGAACATGATCGCGAAGTGGTACCAGAACGCCTGCAGGCCGCCGCCGAAGGCGCTGTTGAAGATCTGGCTGATGCCCAGCGCCAGGGTCGGCGCGCCGCCGGTGCGGGAGACGAGCGACTCCTCCTCGATCGCCTGGGCGGCGCTGGCGATCTGCGCCGCCTCGGTCTGGAACCCGAGGCCCTGGACGAACGCCGCCGCCGACTCGGGGGTGCCGCCGGTGGCCCCGGCCGGGGAGTTGATGGCGAAGTACAGCCCCTGGTCGATCACCGAGGCGGCGATGAGGGCGCTGATCGCGACGAAGCTCTCCATGAGCATCCCGCCGTAGCCGATCAGCCGCACCTGGCTCTCCTTGGCGATCATCTTCGGCGTGGTGCCGGAGGCGATGAGCGCGTGGAAGCCCGAGAGGGCGCCGCAGGCGATGGTGATGAAGACGAAGGGGAACAGGGACCCGGCGAACACCGGGCCGTTCCCCTCGCGGGCGAAGTCGGTGACGGCCTGGTTGGCCAGCACCGGGCGGGCGATGAGCAGCGCCAGCGCGAGCAGGACGATGACGCCGATCTTCATGAACGTCGAGAGGTAGTCGCGCGGGGTCAGCAGCACCCACACCGGCAGCACCGAGGCGATGAAGCCGTAGACGACCAGGGCGACCACGAGGGTCTCGCGGCTCAGGGTGAGCGTCTCGGCCAGCGGGCTGGCGTCGATCAGCCCGCCGCCGACGATGGCCAGCAGGAGCAGGACGACGCCGATGGCCGTGGCCTCCAGCACCCGGCCCGGGCGGATCACGCGCAGGTACACGCCCATGAACAGCGCGATCGGGATGGTCAGCGCGATGGAGAACACGCCCCACGGCGACTCGGCGAGGGCGTTGACGACGATCAGCGCCAGCACCGCCAGGATGATGATCATGATGGCGAACACGGCGATGAGCGCCGCGACCCCGCCGACCACGCCGATCTCCTCGCGCACCATCTGCCCGAGGCTCTTGCCGTTGCGGCGCATCGAGAAGAACAGCACCACCATGTCCTGCACGGCACCGGCGAAGATCACGCCGACGACGATCCAGATCGTGCCGGGCAGGTAGCCCATCTGCGCCGCGAGCACCGGGCCGACCAGCGGGCCGGCGCCGGCGATGGCGGCGAAGTGGTGGCCGAAGAGCACCCGCCGGTCGGTGACCTCGTAGTCGACGCCGTTCTCGAGGCGCTCTGCCGGGGTGGCCCGGGTGTCGTCGACGCGCAGCACCCGGTAGGCGATGAACCGGGCGTAGAAGCGGTAGGCGATGGCGTAGGAGGCCAGCGCGGCGAAGAGCATCCACAGCGCCGAGACCTCCTCGCCGCGCGAGAGCGCGAGGATCGTCCACGCCGCGGCGCCGAGCACCGCGACGGCCACCCAGACCAGGGCCTGCACCGGGCCCGACCGACGGCGGTCGGGCCGCGGGGCGGGGGCGGCGCCCCCGGGGGGCGTGGTGGTCGCGGTGCTCATGCGGGGTGGTCCGTCGACTGCGGCACGGCCGGGCTCCTCGTGGTCTCCGGGCGCGTCGGTGCGCCCGTCGAGCGGCCAGTGTGGCACCGGGCGGCGACAGCGTGAAGGCGCCGCGGTGGCGGGTCGGGTCGTGGCGCGG
>CADCUY010000168.1 GCA_902806005.1 uncultured Quadrisphaera sp.
CGTCGAGCAGCGGCGTGGCGGTGTCGGCGAGGGCGTCCGGCGGCACGAGGGCCACCGCGACGATGCCGACGAGGATGTAGACCACCCCGGCGATGCCCAGGGCCAGGAACATCACCTTCGGGAAGGTGCGCACCGGGTCGCGGGTCTCCTCGGCCATGTTCACCGAGTCCTCGAAGCCGACGAGGGCGAAGAAGGCCAGCGCCGTGGCGGCGGTGATCGCCGCCAGGGGCGTGGTGCCGTCGGCGAGGTCGATGCGCCCGGCGCGCCCGACGTCGCCGGTGCCGCCGAGGATGGCCCAGGCCCCGAGGCCGATGACGATGAGCAGGCCCGACAGCTCCACGAGGGTGAGCACCATGTTGGCCTTGACGCTCTCGCCCACCCCGCGCAGGTTCACCAGCGCCACGAGGACGATGAAGACGAGGCCCACGGCGGTCACCGTGCCGGCGCTGGGCGCGTCGTCGCCGAGGAAGGCCAGGGCGTTGCTGCCGAACGCCCGCGACGCGGTGGAGGCGGAGGTGATGCCGGAGCTCATCACCGTGAAGGTGACGAGGAAGGTCAGGAAGTGGATGCCGAAGGCCTTGTGCGTGTACAGGGCCGCCCCGGCGCAGCGCGGGTACTTGGTGACCAGCTCCAGGTAGCTGGCGGCGGTGAGCAGGGCGACGGCGAAGGCGGCGCCGAACGCGATCCACACCGCCCCGCCGACCTCGGTGGCCACCTCGCCGGTGAGGGCGTAGATGCCGGTGCCGAGGACGTCGCCGACGATGAACAGCAGGAGCAGCCGCGGCCCCAGCACCCGCTTGAGCGGCGTGTCGACCTCGCCGGACGACGGAGGCGGGGCGGTGGTGGTGGCCATGCCCGAGCGTGGACCCCCCGAGGGGGTGCTGTCACCCCCCGGCGCGCAGATCGGGCGCGCGGCGCTCAGACGTCGACGCGCTCGTCGTCCAGGCCGGCGGCGCCCTCGACGATGAAGTCCTTGCGCGGGCCGACCTCGCCGCCCATGAGCAGGTCGAACACCGCCTCCGCCGCCTCGGCGTCGGCGATGCGCACCCGGCGCAGGGTGCGCCGGCGCGGGTCCATCGTCGTCTCGGCCAGCTGGTCGGCGTCCATCTCGCCGAGCCCCTTGTAGCGCTGGATGTTCTCCTTCCAGCGCTTGCCCTGGGAGGTCAGACGGGCGAGCAGGGCGGTCAGCTCCTCCTGGGAGTACGTGTAGACGTACTCGTTCTTCGCCCGGCCGGCGCCGATCACCTCCACGCGGTGCAGCGGCGGGACGGCGGCGTAGACCCGCCCGGCCTCGACCAGCGGGCGCATGTACCGGAAGAACAGGGTGAGCAGCAGGGTGCGGATGTGGGCGCCGTCGACGTCGGCGTCGGCCATGAAGATGATCTTGCCGTAGCGGGCCGCGGCCAGGTCGAAGGACCGTCCCGAGCCCGCCCCGACGACCTGGATGATCGAGGCGCACTCGACGTTGCGGAGCACGTCGCCCACGGCGGCCTTCTGGACGTTGAGGATCTTCCCGCGGATCGGCAGCAGCGCCTGGTGGTCCGAGGACCGCGCGTACTTGGCGGTGCCCAGCGCGGAGTCGCCCTCGACGATGAACAGCTCGGTGCGGTCGACGTCGGTGCTGCGGCAGTCGGCGAGCTTGCTCGGCAGCGACGAGGTCTCCAGCGCGTTCTTGCGCCGCTGGGTCTCCTTCTGCTGGCGGGCGCTGACCCGGGCGCGGGTCTCGGCGACCACCTTGTCGAGCAGCAGCGCCGCCTGGGTCTTGGTGCCCCGGGCCGGCGAGGTCAGCAGCGCGGTGAGCTCCTTCTCGACCACCTTGGCGACGACGCCCCGCACCGCGGCCGTGCCGAGCACCTCCTTGGTCTGGCCCTCGAACTGCGGCTCGGGCAGGCGCACGGTCAGCACCGCGGTGAGGCCCGCGGTGATGTCGTCCTTGTCGGGCCGCTCCTCCTTCGCGCTGACCTTGAGCCGGCGGGCGTTGAGCTCGACCTGCCTGCGCACGGTCTTGACCAGCGCGGTCTCCATGCCGGCCAGGTGGGTGCCGCCCTTGGGGGTGGCGATGATGTTGACGAAGCTGCGGACCTCGGTGTCGTAGCCGGTGCCCCAGCGCAGCGCGACGTCGACGACGCACTCGCGCTCGACCTCGCGGCTGACCATGTGCCCCAGCTCGTCCAGCACCGGGACGGTCTCCTTGAAGTGCCCCGAGCCGGTCAGCCGCCAGGTGTCGGTGACCGGCGGGTCGGTGGCCAGGTGCTCGACGAACTCGCCGATGCCCCCGTCGTGGCGGAACTCCTCCTGGTGCGGGCCGTGCTCGCCGGGCGTGCCGGGCAGGCCGCGCTCGTCGCGGACGACGAGGGTCAGCCCCGGCACGAGGAAGCTGGTCTGGCGGGCGCGGGTGACCAGCTCGTCGTAGCTGAAGGCGGCCTCGCGCAGGAACACCTGCCGGTCGGCCCAGTAGCGCACCCGCGTGCCGGTGACGCCGCGCTTGGTGCGGCCGGCCTCGCGCAGCACCGAGGAGTCGACGAAGGGGCTGAACGGGGCGTCCGGGTCGGGCGCGGCGGCGCGCTTGGCGCCCGCCGCCGCGGGGTCGGCGAAGGTGCCCGGCTCGCCGCGCCGGAAGCTCATCGCGTGGGTGCGCCCGCCGCGGTCGACCTCGACGTCGAGCCGCGCGGACAGCGCGTTGACCACGGAGGCGCCCACGCCGTGCAGGCCGCCGGACGCCGCGTACGAGCCGCCGCCGAACTTGCCGCCGGCGTGGAGCTTGGTGAAGACGACCTCGACGCCGGTCAGCCCGGTGCGCGGCTCGACGTCGACCGGGATGCCGCGGCCGTCGTCACGCACCTCGACGGACCCGTCGGCGTGGAGGAGCACCTCGATCCGGGTGCAGTGGCCGCCCAGGGCCTCGTCGACGCTGTTGTCGATGATCTCCCACAGGCAGTGCATGAGCCCGCGCGAGTCGGTGGAGCCGATGTACATGCCCGGGCGCTTGCGCACGGCCTCCAGGCCCTCGAGCACCGACAGGTGACGGGCCGTGTAGGTGGAGGACGCCGACGCGCCGGCGCCGTCACCGCCGCCCGGCGCGCGCGGCGCCCGGCGGGTCATCTCGGGGGGCACTCACGCAATGTAGTCCAGCCCTCGCACGCCAGGGCGGACGATGCCGGGGTCCACGGGCCGCCACGGGGCGGCGCCCAGTGGTGCAGACGAGTTACGCGGACGGCGAACCGGCCCCCGCCTCCCGCCGGGAACGACCCGGGGGTGGTTGACTGTTGGAACCGGTGTACGTCAGCCGGCGCACGCGAGGATCGGCCGGCTCCACCACCCGGGCCACCCGGCCCACCAGACGCATCCCGGAAGGGGCGACGTGAACGCTCTGCTCGACACCCCCGCACTGACCGCCGCTGAGCGGTGCGACCGCTGCGGCGCCCAGGCCTACGTCCGCGTCCTCCTGGCCAGCGGCGGTGAGCTGCTGTTCTGCGCCCACCACGGCCGCGAGCACGCCGACAAGCTGCGCCAGGTCGCCGCCGAGATCCACGACGAGTCCGACCGCCTCACCGCCTCCCCGACGGTGGACGCGCGCTGACGACGCACCGCTGACCCGCGGAGGGCGCCGGCGGCGAGCACCTGCTCGCCCGCCGGCGCCCTTCGCCGTCCCGGGGCCGTCGCGACGCTCGTCTCGGCGCCGGAGCCGGCTCAGCGACGGGCGAGCCGGGCGAAGCGCTCGGCCGCCTTGACGGGGCCGGCGACCACCACCGAGTGCTGCGGGGTCAGCACGGTCTCGGCCGTGGCGTAGGTCCACTCCGACCCTCCCGGGCACACCGCCACCACGGTCACCCCGTGCTTCTGGCGGAGCCCGGTCTGCCCGAGCGGGCGGCCGACGATCTCCGCGGGCGCCGCCGTGGTGACCATCGCGAAGTCGGCCCCGACCTCGATGAAGTCCTGCATCGTCCCGCCGACCAGGTGCGCGACCTTGCGACCCATGTCGGTCTCGGGCCGCACCACGTGGTGCACACCCAGCTGCCGCAGGATCCGCCCGTGCGCCTCGGAGATGGCCTTGGCCCAGATGTGCGGGACGCCGAAGGTCAGGAGGTTCGACGCCGTGAGGATGCTGGCCTCGACATGGCTGCCGATGCCGACGACGGCTCGGGTGAAGTCCGGCACGGACAGCTGGCGCAGGGCGTCCTCGTTGGTGGTGTCGGCCCGGACCACGTGGGTGAGCGTGCCCTGCAGCGACTGGACGACGTCGTCGTCGGCGTCGATGGCCAGGACCTCCTGGCCGTCCTCGACGAGCTGCAGCGCCAGGGCGCGGCCGAACCGCCCCAGGCCCAGCACGACGACCGCCGAGTCCGAGCCCCCGAGCTCCGAGACGCCGGACGTCGCGAACGGGTTCCGCACAGATCCTCCTCCGTCGGTACCGACCGGTCGGTCGGCAGGACCAGTCTGGTCCCTACCCGATGATGGGCCGCTCCTCGGGGAGGCTGTACAGGCGGGGGCGCTGGCGCAGGGCCAGCACGGTGGCGACGGTGATCGGTCCGAGCCGGCCGACCAGCATCACCGCCACGAGCAGGAGCTGCCCGCTCACCGGCAGCTCGGCGCTGAGGCCGGTGGACAGACCCGTGGTCGAGAAGGCGGACACCACCTCGAACAGCGTCCGGTCCAGCGGCGCACCGCCGACCACGGTGAGGGCCAGGGTGGCGGTGACGACGATGCCCGTCGCCAGCAGCGCCACGCTGACGGCCAGGGAGACCACCGCCCGCGGGATGCTGCGGCCGAAGGCGCTGACCACCTCCTCCCCGCGGGCCTCGGCCAGGATGACGAAGAACAGCACCGCGGCGGTCGTCAGCTTGATGCCGCCCGCGGTGCCGGCCGGACCGGACCCGAGGAACATCAGGACGTCGAGGACGATCAGCGTGGGCGTGCCCAGTTCGGCGCTGTCGAGGGTGCTGAAGCCGGCCGAGCGCGGGACGACCGTCTCGAAGACGCCGGCCATGAGCTTGCCCGTGACCGGGTAGGGGCCGAAGGTCTGCGGGTTGGACCACTCCAGGCCGACGACGGCGACGTAGGCCAGCGGCAGGAGGACCGCGGTCGAGGCGAGCACCAGCAGCGTCGTCAGGCTCCACCGTCGCTGCTGGCGGCGGGCGTGGCGGAGCAGCTCGAGCAGGACGGGGAAGCCGAAGCTGCCCAGCAGCACCGCCACCGCGATCGGGGCCAGCACGAACCCGTCCCCGGCGAAGCGCGCCAGGCTGTCGCTGTACAGCGCGAAGCCCCCGCAGTTGAAGGCGGAGACGGCGTGGAAGACCCCCTGCCACAGCGCCGAGCCGGGGCTCTGGTCGTAGGCGAGCCACAGCCGCAGGGCGAGCGCGAGGGCCACGGCGCCCTCGATGGCCGCGCTGATCAGCGCCACGTTGGCGAGGATGCTGCGCACGTCGCCCTGGGCGATGCTGCGGGTCTCGGCGACGGCGCCGAGGCTCGTGGCCAGCCCGAACCGCCGGAGGGTGAGCAGGCCCAGGAGCGAGGCGGAGAGCATGATGCCCAGGCCCCCGAGCTGCATCAGCACGAGGATCACGACCTGGCCCAGCGGCGTCCAGTACGTCGGGGTGTCCACGACCACCAACCCCGTGACCGTCACGGCCGAGACCGCGGTGAACAGCGCGTCGACGACCCCCGCGCCGCCCGTGCCGGCGCGGGCGTAGGGCACCAGCAGGGCGCCGGTGCCGGCCGCGACGACGACGCCGAAGGCGGTGAGGATGAACTGCGCCGGAGTGGCGGGACGCCGCAGCTGGCGCAGGCTCCGGCGCACCGGGTCGGTGACGGCGCCGGTGGTGGACCGCCAGCGGGCCCCGTTCGACCCGAGCGGCACCGCAGGAGGGTAGCGGTCCGCGGGGGCGCCCGCCCCTAGGCTCAGCGGACCATGAGCCCGACGATGGATCCCGAGCTCCTCGTCACCGTGCTGTGCGGTGTCGCCATCGCGGTCGGGGTCGTCGGCTCGGCGGTGCAGGTGCTGCCCGGGCCGATCCTCATCGCCGCGGCGGTGCTGGTGTGGGCGCTGGTGGTGCGCTCGACCACCGGGTGGGTGGCTCTGGCGGTCGTGCTGGTGCTGCTCGTGGTCGGCCAGGTGCTGGAGTACCTGCTCGCCGGTCGCCGCCTGGTGCGGGCCAACATCCCCCGGCGCAGCATCGTCATCGCGGTGCTGGCCGGCGTCGTCGGCTTCTTCGTGGTGCCCGTGGTGGGACTGTTCCTCTTCTTCGTGCTCGGCCTCTACCTGGCGGAGCTCGCGCGGCTGGGCAGCGCGGCGGCGGCGCTGCCCAGCACGCGCACCGCGCTGGGGGCCGTCGGCATCGTCGTCCTGGTGGAGCTGTCCACCTCGCTGCTGGCCGCCACCGCGTGGCTGGCGGCGGTGGCCGGGCCGGCGGTGGTGCAGCGGCTCACCGGCTGAGCCGGGCTCAGCCCTCGAGCGGGCGCTGGCGCTCGTCGCCGGTGTCGAAGAAGCGGTCGAGGTAGTCCCCGGGGGCGAGGTCGCTGGTGCGCATCAGCGAGAACACCTCGGCGCCGTCGCCCGGCGGTTCGGCCATCCGGAATGACTGCGCCAGGCCCAGGTGGGCTTCCGTCGGCTCGTCGATCGCAGCGACGTACTCGCGCGCCTCGGCCTCGGCCCGCTCGACGGCCTCCGCCGCCGTGCGGGCCCGCCACACGGTGACCCGCTCCTCGTAGGTGCGTCCCACCGCGTCCGGGGACCTCCCGACGGCGAACACGCAGCGCACGCCGTACCACTGGGCCTCGTCCTCGGTCACGACGCCCATCGTCGCGCCCGGGACGGCGCAGGGCCCGGACGGCGTCGCCGTCCGGGCCCTGCGCCGTGGTGCGGGGGTGCTCAGTCGAGGTAGTCGCGCAGCACCTGCGAGCGCGAGGGGTGCCGCAGCTTCGACATCGTCTTGGACTCGATCTGACGGATCCGCTCGCGGGTCACGCCGTAGACCTTGCCGATCTCGTCGAGGGTCTTCGGCTGGCCGTCGGTGAGCCCGAAGCGCATCGAGACCACGCCGGCCTCCCGCTCGGAGAGGGTGTCCAGCACCGAGTGCAGCTGCTCCTGGAGCAGCGTGAAGCTCACCGCGTCGGCGGGGACGACGGCCTCGGAGTCCTCGATCAGGTCACCGAACTCGCTGTCGCCGTCCTCACCGAGCGGCGTGTGCAGCGAGATGGGCTCGCGGCCGTACTTCTGGACCTCGACCACCTTCTCGGGGGTCATGTCCAGCTCCTTGGCCAGCTCCTCCGGGGTGGGCTCGCGGCCCAGGTCCTGGAGCATCTGGCGCTGCACGCGGGCCAGCTTGTTGATGACCTCGACCATGTGCACCGGGATGCGGATGGTGCGGGCCTGGTCGGCCATCGCGCGGGTGATCGCCTGCCGGATCCACCACGTGGCGTACGTGGAGAACTTGTAGCCCTTGGTGTAGTCGAACTTCTCGACCGCACGGATCAGGCCGAGGTTGCCCTCCTGGATGAGGTCCAGGAAGAGCATCCCGCGCCCGGTGTAGCGCTTGGCCAGGGAGACCACCAGGCGCAGGTTCGCCTCGAGGAGGTGGTTCTTGGCGCGGCGCCCGTCGTGGGCGATCCACTGCAGCTCGCGGTGGTAGTCGGGCGCCAGCGCCTCGCCGGAGCCGAGCTTCTCCTCGGCGAACAGGCCTGCCTCGATGCGCTCGGC
>CADCUY010000169.1 GCA_902806005.1 uncultured Quadrisphaera sp.
TGTGCCGCCGGCGGCGCGCCACGCCCGCGTGGATGCGGGCCAGCACCTGCTCGGCGTCCGGAGCGCGCTGGGCGCGCCCGTGCAGCACGCGGGCGAGGTCGTCCTCGGTGGTCATCGGGGCTCCTGGGGGGTGGTGTCGGCACGCAGGGCGGCGAGGGCGCGGGAGGCGTTGCTGCGCACGGTGACGGCGGCGGTGCCGAGCACCTGGGCGATCTCCGCGTCGTCCAGGCCCTCGTAGTAGCGGAGCACCAGCACGGCGCGCTGGCGGGGCGGCAGCGCGGCGAGGCGCTGCCACAGGTGGTCGCGGTCGACCACCCGCTGGGAGGGGTCGGCGCCGGCCGGGGCCCGGGCACCCAGCACCGCGTCGTCGACCGCGACGACGGAGCGCACGTGCCAGCGCCGCCGCCAGGAGAGGTGCTCGTTGGTGACCATCCGCTTGACGTAGAGGTCGGGGCGGTCGGTGGCCCGGATGCGCGCCCACCGCCCGTGCACCCGCACCATCACGTCCTGCACCAGGTCGGCCGCCTGGTGCTGGTCGCCGGTGAGCACCACCGCGTAGGAGAGCAGCCCGGGCAGGTGCGCCCGGGCGAAGTCCTCGAAGTCGCCAGCGCCCGGGCTCGCCCCGGCGTCCAGGTCGTGCGCGGCCTCGGGCCGCACCGGGCGCTGCACGTCGGCGCTCACCTCAGCGGTCCCCGGCGGCCAGGGCGAGCAGCTCGGCCGCGGCGCGCCCGGGGTCGCCGCTGCTCGGCCGGGGCACGGGCCGCTCGTCCTGGCAGCGCCGGAGCAGGGCCTCGACGAGCGCGGCCCGCTCCAGCACCTCGGCGGCGTGCAGCGAGCCGGGGAGCACGCGCACCTCCAGCGTGTCGAGGGCCGGGGCCTCGGCCAGCACCCGGGTGAGGTTGACGTCGCAGAACTTGGTCGCGCCCGTGCCGAGGGCCGCCGCCCGCAGCGCCCGCCACCCGGCGGTGCCGGTGCCCGCGGGCGGCTGCCGCTCCACGAGGTCGACCAGCTCGACGGGCACCGGGCCGAGCCGCCGGCACGCCGGGTTCGTGCCCAGGGCGGCCCACAGCGCCTCCCGCCAGTGGGCGAACAGGCGGACGACGTTGCCGAACGCCGCCACGGTGCGGAACGGCTCGGCGTCCAGGTGCAGGTGCACGGCGGCCTCGCGGGGCACGGTGAAGCCGAGGTCGCGCGCGGGGGCCAGCAGCTCCTCGAGCGCCGCCCCGTGGTCGCGCTCCAGCGGCGGGGTGACCACCTCGCACGGGCGCTCGCGCTCGCCGGGCAGCGGGGCGCCGAGCACGATCGTGGCGCCCGCGGCGTCGTTCACGCGCACCGCCGGCCCCACCGCCTCCACCGCCACCCCGAAGACGGCGGCCACCGGGTCGAGCACCGAGGCCAGGGGAGCGGTCGGGTCGGCGCGCGCGGCGACCAGGCGCAGCAGGCGGGCGTCGTCGCTGAGCAGCCGGTACCACCCCGGCCGGGGTGCAGCGCGCTGCTCGAGGTCGGCGGCGAGGGTGATGTCGTCGACCAGGGTGCACAGCGGCCCGCCGTCCGCCCGGCGCACCTCGAAGCCCTGCGTCAGGTGCAGGAAGTGCCCCATGCCGGGCACCCTCGAGGGCTCGCTGTCGGTGTGGAAGACCCGCCGGACGCTCCCGCCGGTGCGGCGGGCCAGCTCGGACGCCAGCGCCTCGCGGCTGGAGCCGCGCGGGGCCAGCAGCTCCAGCTCGAACCCGGTCCTCGCGGTGAGGACCGGGCGCGAGCCCAGCAGCTGGCCCTGCACCGGGCTCAGGGCGCGACCGGCGGGGTCTCGCCGTCCAGGAGCATCTGGCCCGCGGTGACCTTCGCCTGGACGGTGTCGACCCCCCAGAGCGCGGCGAGCGCGACGGCGTCGTCGTAGTCGTACCCGGCGTCGGCGAACGCGGTGAAGACCTCCGCGGAGGCGGTGGACGGGTCGGCGGGCTCGGCGACGGCCTCGGCGCTGCCCGGGGCGATCGGGAGGCTCTGGCCGTCGCGCAGGGCCAGCCCGGCCGTGGTCTTGACCTCCTCGACCGACGCGCCGCTGCCCCACAGCTGCGCCAGGGCCGCGGCGTCGTCGTAGTCGTACCCGGCCGCGAAGAAGTCCCCCCAGCCCTCGGGCAGCACGGGCTCCGCGGCGGGCGCGGGCTCGGCCGGCGCGGCCTGCACCGAGATCGGAAGAGCG
>CADCUY010000170.1 GCA_902806005.1 uncultured Quadrisphaera sp.
GGCACCCCGCCGCCGGACGGCGCCCGCGGCGCGTAGAGCACGGCCAGGTGGGCCAGGACCACGACCGCGAACACCACCCGGGCCAGGGGTGGGCTCATCCCTCGTCCGCGCCGACGGCCACCGGCTCCGGCGCGCCCACCGGCTGGCCGGAGGCCGGCGTCGCCGGGGCCACCGCGGCGTCGCGCGGGGTGACGGCGGCGGCGACGGCGAGGGCGACGACGGTGGCGACGTCGGGGTGGAAGACGCTGGGGATGATGTAGGCGGGGTTGAGCTGGGCGTCCTCGACCACCCCGGCCAGGGCCAGGGCCGCGGCGAGCATGGTCTGCTCGGTGATCGCGGTGGAGCGGGCGTCGAGCAGCCCGCGGAAGACCCCGGGGAAGACCAGGACGTTGTTGATCTGGTTCGCGGCGTCGCTGCGCCCGGTGGCGACCACCGCGGCGTGCTCGGCGGCCACCGACGGGTCGACCTCGGGCACGGGGTTGGCCAGCGCGAAGACCACGGCGTCGTCGGCCATCGCGGCGATGTCGGCGCCGTCGAGGATGTTCGGCGCGGAGACCCCGATGAACACGTCGGCGCCGACCACCGCCTCCTTCACCGTGCCGGTGACCCCGCGGGGGTTGGTGTTCGCGACGGTCCAGGCCAGCGAGTCGTGCAGGCCCGTGCGCCCGGCGTGCAGCACCCCGTGCTCGTCGGCGACGACCACCTCCCCGGTGCCGGTGCCGGCGCCCGCGGCCAGCAGCAGGCGCAGCACCGCGTTGCCCGCCGCGCCGGCGCCGGCCATGGTGATCCGCACGTCCGGGAGCGGCTTCCCGACGACCTTCAGGGCGTTGGTCAGCGCCGCGACGACGACGATCGCGGTGCCGTGCTGGTCGTCGTGGAAGACCGGGATGTCGAGGGCCTCGCGCAGGCGGGCCTCGATCTCGAAGCAGCGGGGGGCGGAGATGTCCTCGAGGTTGATGCCCGCGAAGACCGGGGCGATCGCGGTGACCGCGGCGATGATCTCCTCGGTGTCCTGGGTGTCCAGGCAGATCGGGAACGCGTCGATGCCCGCGAACCGCTTGAACAGCGCGGCCTTGCCCTCCATCACCGGCAGCGCGGCCAGCGGCCCGAGGTTGCCCAGCCCGAGGACCGCGGAGCCGTCGGTGACCACCGCGACGGTGTTCCGCTTGATCGTCAGCCGGCGCGCGTCCTCGGGGTCGTCCACGATGGCCTGGCAGATCCGGGCCACCCCGGGGGTGTAGACCAGCGAGAGGTCGTCGCGGTTGCGGATCGGCAGCTTGGACTCGATCCGCAGCTTGCCGCCCAGGTGGACCAGGAACGTGCGGTCGGAGACCTTGCCGATCGCCACCCCGGGCAGGGTGCGCAGGGAGTCGACCAGGGTGTCGGCGTGGGCGGTGTCGGCGACGGCGCAGGTGACGTCGACGCGCACCCGGTCGTGACCGGAGGCGGTGACGTCGAGCGCGGTGACCGTGCCGCCGCCGGCCTCGATCGCGGCGGTCAGCTCGCTCACCGCGCGCGGGCGCGCGGGCAGCTCGAGGCGGACGGTGATCGAGTTCGACAGCGACGGCGGGGCCACCTCGCCATGCTGCCCTACCGCGATCGGCGCCACGCGTGAGCCGGGCGGGCAGCCGCAGGAGGGCCGGTCCGGCGGCGTGCGGTGCAGGACGCTGCACGAGTGGGCGACACGCCGCCTCGGGACGTATCCGAGACGGCGTGTCGCGCGCTCGTGCAGCGTCCTGCTCCGGGATGGACCCGGGTCAGGGCCGCTGGTCCTCGTTGAGGTACGCCACCTGGGTCGAGGAGCACTCGGCCACGACGTCCTGGAACTGCACGCCGCCGAACCCGCCGCCGCCCTCGACGGCGTCGCCCAGCCGGTAGGCGCCCATCCCGGGCACGTCCACCTCGACGACGTCGGGCAGCGGGGTGGTCCCCGACGGCCACACGACCGCCAGCTGGGTCCCGTCCGCGTCGCGGAAGCCCAGGCAGCCGCCGTCCAGCACGGCCAACGTGCCGGCGACGATCGCGTCCGAGCCGCCCGTGCCGCCCAGGAGCGGGGGCGGGGGCCGGAGCACGGCCAGCGACCCGTCGACGGTCTGGACCGCGGTCTCGTCCCCCACCCGCTCCGGCGGGCGGCCCTGGCTGCAGGCGGCGAGCGTGCCCAGCAGCACGACCACGGCGAGCGCCCTCGG
>CADCUY010000171.1 GCA_902806005.1 uncultured Quadrisphaera sp.
CCGCGCCGGCGTCAGCGGCCCGCTGCGCGACCGGGCCGTCGGCGTCCACGACGAACCGGCCCTCGACCAGGGCGGCGCCGGCGCCGCGGCGCACCGCCCCGGCGTCCGCCCGGGCCCCCAGCAGCAGACCGAGGCCGGTGACGACCATGGTCTTGCCCGCGCCGGTCTCGCCGGTGATCACCGTCAGGCCCGGGGACAGCTCGAGCGTGGCGTCGGTGATCACGCCCAGAGAACGGATCCGCACCTCCTCCAGCACGCCTCAGCCGTCCTCGCGCCGCCGCGAGCGCATCTCCCGCGAGGCCGACGCCGCCGCGGCTGCGTCGTCCACCCACTGGGGGCGCCCGTCGGCCCGACCGTCCGCCCGGGCGCCGTCCTCGGCGCCGCGCCAGCCGCCCACGGGCAGGCGGAACTTGGCGACCAGCCGGTCGGTGAACGGCCCGGAGTCGACGCGGGCCAGGCGCACGGGAGCCTCGCCCCGGGTCACCTCGATCCGCGCGCCGCGGGGCACCGCGACCGCGCGCCGCCCGTCGCACCACATGATCCCGTCGGAGGTGTTGCGGTCGAGCACCTCGACCGCCATCACCGAGGACGGCGAGACCACCAGGGGCCGGGCGAACAGGGCGTGCGCGGAGATCGGGGCGAGCAGCAGGGCCTCCACCGAGGGCCAGACCACGGGCCCGCCGGCGGAGAAGGCGTACGCGGTGGAGCCGGTGGGCGTGGCCATCACCACCCCGTCGCACCCGAAGGTGCTCACCGGGCGCCCGTCGACCTCCACGACGAGCTCGAGCATGCGCTCGCGGCTGCCCTTCTCCACGCTCACCTCGTTCAGCGCCCACCCGCGGTCGACCACCTCGCCGTCGACGACGAGCTCGGTCTGCAGGGTGAGCCGCTCCTCGACGGTGTACTGCCGGTCGACCACCTGCTGCACCGTCATCGCCAGGTCCTCCGGCTCGGTCTCGGCGAGGAAGCCGACGTGGCCGAGGTTGATCCCGAGCAGGGGCACGTCGGTGCCGTGCACCAGCTCGGCCGCGCGCAGCACCGTGCCGTCGCCGCCGAGCACGACGACGAGCTCGACCTCCGGCAGCGCCGCCCGGGCGCCCTCGTCGCTGACCTGCTCGACGCCCTCGCAGCCGGGGATCACCGTGCCCGCGATGGTGAGCAGCAGGGGCCGGACGCCGGCGTCCTGGAGCATGACGAGGACGGCGGCCGAGGCCTCCAGGGCCTCGGGGCGGACGGGGTGGCTCAGGACCAGGACCGTGCGCACGCCGCTCACCCGCCGTCCGGGGCGTCGGCGGCGCGGCCCGGGCCCGCGGCGACGGCCGCGTCGACCAGGGCCACCGCCCCGGCCGGCAGCCGGTGGGGCCCGGCGGCGTCGCGCTCGAGGAGGACGAAGTACTCGACGTTGCCGCTGGGCCCGGGCAGCGGGCTCGCGGTGACGGCGTCGCACCGCAGGCCGAGCCGGGCGGCGGCCTCGAGCACGCCCACGACGGCGGCGGCGCGCAGCTGCGGCTCGCGGACCACCCCGCCCCGGCCGAGCCGCTCGCGGCCGACCTCGAACTGCGGCTTGACCATCAGCAGCAGCTGCGCCCCGTCGCCGGCGCAGCGCAGCAGGGCGGGCAGCACCAGGACCAGGGAGATGAAGGAGAGGTCGGCGACGACCAGGGACGGGGCGGGCGCCACCTGCTCGGGGGTGAGCTCGCGGACGTTGGTGCGGTCGAGCACCTGGACCCGCGGGTCCTGGCGCAGCGACCACGCCAGCTGCCCGTAGCCCACGTCGACGGCCACCACCGAGGCGGCGCCGCGCTCGAGGAGGACGTGGGTGAAGCCGCCGGTGGAGGCCCCCGCGTCGAGGCAGCGCCGGCCGGCGACCTCGACGCCGGTCGCGTCGAGCGCGCCGAGCAGCTTGTGGGCCCCCCGGCTGACCCAGCCCGGCTCGTCGGCGCCCGCGGGGCGCACGTGGATGGCGGCCGCGAGGTCCACCTGGGTGGCCGGCTTGGTGGCGGTGGCACCGGCCACCAGCACGGCGCCGCTGGCCACGAGCTCACCGGCCTGCGCGCGCGAGCGCGCCAGGCCGCGGCGCACCAGCTCGGCGTCCAGGCGCTGACGGCGGGCGGTGCTCACCGCCACCGCCACCCCCGGGCGGCGCCGGTCACCCCGGGCTCGCAGCGGTGGGGGCGGTGGCCTCCAGG
>CADCUY010000172.1 GCA_902806005.1 uncultured Quadrisphaera sp.
GCGGCGCGCCCGCTGGGAGGCGGGCTTGGCGCAGGCCCGCCCGGAGAGCTAGCGCCGCGACCGCGACGCGCCGCCGCCCGACCAGGCGCTGTACGAGCGCAGCGACCCCGAGCCGGGCTGGCGCAGCCAGGGCCACGGGTGCAGCGCGACGACGTCGAGCTGCGGGGCCTTCCGCTTCCACCCGGGCACGTAGGTCCAGGTCGCGGCGAGCGGGCGCCCCGCCAGCTCGGCCACCGGGTCGCCGAGGCGCACCTCGGCGCCCGCCTCGGCGAGGGTCTCGGCCAGGAAGACCAGCCGCTTGGTCGACAGCCGCAGCCGGGCCAGCAGCGGCTCGTCGAAGACGAAGACCGCCGGCAGGTCGGGGTGGGCGGCGCGCGCCGGGTCGGCGTCGCCGAGCGACTCCGCGGTCAGCCACACCGCCTCGGGGGTGCCGGTGACCTCCGGCGCCTCCGGCCCGGCGTCCGTGGGCCCGCCGGCCAGGCCCTCGGGGGGCTCGACCCTCGGCCCGGCCTGCGCGTCGGGCCACTCCTGCACCGGGCACCGGCGGTTCACCGGGCAGTCGCGGCACAGGCCCGGTGCGCGCTTCTCCACCTGCCAGCGGCTGAAGCCGTAGACCTTGCCGGTGCCCGTGCCGACGGTCCACTGCCAGCCGAGGAGGTTGGCGGCGGGGGAGCCGTCGAGCAGGTGCTGGTACATCGCCTGCGCGCCCTCGCGCCAGTCGCGCCCGGCGCGCACCGCGTACTGGGAGCTCATCCACATCCGGGTCTGGTTGACCAGCCACCCCTCCTCGTGGAGCTCGGTGGTGGTGGCGTCCATGCACGCCATCTCCTGCGGCCACGGCTCGCCGCTCCACGGCCCGGTGCCCACGGGGTCGTCGAAGCGCAGCGGGCGGGTCAGGTCGCGGCCGATCCGCGCGTAGACGTGGCGGGCGTACTCCTGCCACAGCAGCTCGTCGCGGAACTTGGCCCGGTCCTTGGGCGGGCCGGCGGCGGCGGCGTCCCAGACGGCGGGCAGCGGCAGCAGGCCGTGGCGGACGTACGGCGAGAGCCGGGTGGCGCCGCGCCGGTGCAGCGGGAGCACCTCGGAGCGGCGGGCCGCGTAGCCGGTGAGGTCGAGCGCGGCCAGGGCGGCGTCCGCGGCGCCCTGGCCGCCGCGCACCGAGGAGGCGCGGACGCCCTCGTCGCCGTCGCAGGTCAGGTGGCCGAGGTGCTCGCCCACCCAGGCGAGCACGCCGTCGGGGCCGTCGCGGTGGGGAGGCGGGGAGGGGAGCTGGGGCACCGACGGATCGTCCGTCCCCGGCGGCCGCGGCGCACGCGGGCGGTCAGGCCTCGAGAGGTCAGGCCGGGCGGTCGGGGCCCGGGCGGTCAGGGCGCGATGGTCGGCTGCTGGCCCGGGGCGTACCGGGCCGTGATCTCCGCGGCCGGCTGGGGGCGGGCGAACAGGTACCCCTGCGCGACGTCGCAGCCGAGCGCCGTCAGGGCCTCGACCGTGGAGGCCTCCTCGACGCCCTCGGCGACGACGGTCAGCCCGAGGTGGTGGCCCAGGTCGACCACCGAGCGCACCAGCACGGCGTCCTCGGGGGAGGTGGTCATGTCGGTGACGAAGCTGCGGTCGACCTTCAGCTCGTCCACGGGCAGCCGCTGCAGGTGGCCCATCGAGGTGTACCCGGTGCCGAAGTCGTCGATCGACAGGCGCACGCCCGCGGCGTGGAGGCGCGCGAGCACCTCGCGGGCCCGCTGCGGCTCGGCCATCAGCGCGCTCTCGGTGATCTCCAGGCGCAGCATCGCCGCCGGCACCCCGTGCGCGCGCAGCCGGTCGAGCACCCGGTCGGGCAGGTCGGCGTGGTGCAGCGAGCGCGCGGAGACGTTGACGGCGACGGGCAGCTCCAGCCCGGCGTCGGCCCACGCCCGCACCTGGGCCAGCGCCTGGTCGAGCACGGCGGCGGTCAGCGGCTCGATGAGGCTGGTCTGCTCCACCACGGCCAGGAAGTGCCCGGGGGCGAGCAGGCCGCGGGTGGGGTGCTGCCAGCGGACCAGGGCCTCCACGCCGACGACGTCGCCGCCGGGCAGCGCGACCTTGGGCTGGTAGTGCACGACCAGCTGGCCCTCGGCGATCGCCCGGCGGAACTCCGAGAGCAGCACCAGCCGGCTGCGGTCGTGGGTGTCCTTCGCGGGGTCGTACAGCTGCACCCCGCGCTGCAGCTCCTTCGCCGCGTACATGGCGATGTCGGCCTGGCGCAGCAGCGCGTGGATGTCGTGGGGGCCGGGGCCCACCGAGACCGCCACCCCGCAGCTGGCCTCGACGTCGAGGGCCAGGTCGTCGAGGACGAAGGGCTCGACCAGCGCCCGGCGCAGGCGCTCGGCGGCGGCCCGGGCGCCGGCGGGGCTGACGCCCGGGAGCAGGACGGCGAACTCGTCGCCGCCGAGGCGGGCCAGCACGTCGACCTCGCGCACCAGGGGGGCCAGCCGCGGGCCCACCTGGGCCAGCAGCCGGTCGCCGTACGCGTGCCCGAGGGTGTCGTTGACCTCCTTGAACCGGTCGAGGTCCATCAGCACGACCGCCAGCGACTCGCCCGGGCGCAGCCCGGACAGCGCGGCGGCGCCGGCGGCGAGCAGGGCGGCGCGGTTCGGCAGGCCGGTCAGGTCGTCGTGGTGCGCCCGGTGCGCCAGCCGCCGCTGGAGCTGCAGCTGCTCGGTGACGTCCCGGCCCGAGAGCAGCAGCGCGCCGATCGCCGGGTCCGCGCGCTGGTCGGACGTCGTGACCTCCAGGTCGCGCCAGCCGCCGTCGGCGTGGCGCACGCGCACGGTCGTGCTGCTCCGGCCGCCCGCCGCGAGCCCGCGCAGCAGCCCGTCGACGACGGCCCGGTCGTCCCGGTGCACCAGGTCGGCGACCAGGGCGCCCACGGCCGCCTCCGGCGGCCACCCGAGCACCTCGCTCACCGACTCGGAGACGAAGCTGACCCGCCCCTGGTCGTCGACGAAGGCGATGGCGTCGCTGGCGGCGCGCACCACCGAGCGGAAGCGGCGCTCGCCCTCGAGGGCGTCCAGCAGGGCGTTGAACGCGCGGGCCGTGGCGCCGAGGTCGTCGGCCGAGGTGATCGGCAGGCGGAGGTCGCGCACGGACGCCGCGGGGGCCTGGCCCGCACCGGTGGCGCTCTCGGCGGTGGCAGCGACGTCGTTCAGCCGCTGCGCGAGCGCGCGCACCCGCCGCCCGATCACCTGCCGGGCGAGCAGCCAGTTCGCGGCGCCGAGCACCAGGCCGGCCGCGACGCAGGCCCCGCGGAAGGCGCTGGTGCGCGAGTAGGCCGGCGGCACGCCCAGCAGGTCGGTGAAGTAGGGGAAGGCCGCGCCGACGAGCAGGCCGAGCACGGCCGTGCCCCAGGCCAGGCGCGTGAAGGCACCGGCGCGCACGCGCCCCTCACCGCTGGTCCGTGCCACCCCCTCCCATCGGCCGGCCCCGGGCGGATCTTGACCGCGACGCGCGACCGGCGCACGGGGCGCGGCTACAGGTCGCTGGTGAGCCGGATCGTCCGCAGCCGCCGGCCGGCGACGAAGGTGGCGGCCAGGGCCACCGCGAGCAGCAGGGCCACCCCCACGCTGCCGCCCACGGCCGCGGTGACCCCGAGCTCGCGGCCGGTGTCGCCGAGCACCGGCCCGGCCAGGGCCAGCGACCACTGCTGCACGCTGAGCGCCTGGGCCCCGGGCACGAACTGCCCCACGACGGTCTCCCAGACCAGGGCGTAGACCAGCCCGATCACCACGGCGTTGCGGGTGAGCACCGCGAGCAGCACGAACAGCGCGCAGTACGCCGCGCCGGCCACGGCGGCGGCCAGGGCGTAGCCGAGGGCGAGCGCGCCGAGCTCGCCGGTGAGCACCACCCCGGCGACCAGGGTGGGCAGCGCGCCGAAGACGGTGACCACGGCGACGGCGACGAGCAGCTTGGTCACCACGATGGTGTCGCGGCTCAGCGGCTTGGAGAGCAGGTAGACGATCGACCCGTCGTCGATCTCGGGGCCGATCGAGCCGGTGCCCGCGATCAGCCCGAGCAGCGGCACCAGGGTGGCCAGCGCGAACCCGCCGAGCAGGGTGACCGCCAGGTCGTCGTCGGCCCCCAGGGCCCGGGCCACCACGGCCAGCACCAGCAGCACCACGGGCAGGGCGGTCAGCAGCACCGCCCGGCGCCCGGCGAGCAGGCTGCGCGCGGTCAGCCGCGCCACGGTCGCGTTCACCGCTCCACCAGGTAGGCGAAGACGCTCTCCAGCGACTCGTCGGCCGGGGTGACCTCGTACAGCCGGATGCCGTGGTCGCTGGCCAGGCGGGGCAGGGCCCGCACGAAGCCGGACCGGTCGGTGGCCTGCACGCGCAGGGCGGTGGTGCCGTCGCGGGCCCCGGTGGCGGCGCCCTCGGGCACGGCCAGCTCCACCGACGAGACGCTGCCCTGGGCCATGACGGCGGCGGCCAGGGCGCGGTCGTCGCCGCTGCGCACCGTGTACTGGTGGGGCCGCTCGGTCATCAGCTGGCGGATGGCGTGGAAGCTGCCGGACGCCGCGTGCCGGCCCGCGACGACCACCTGGATGCTGGAGGCGAGCACCTCCACCTCCTCGAGGATGTGCGAGCTGAACAGCACCGTGCGCCCGGCCTCGCCCATGGTGCGCAGCAGCTCCACCAGCTGCAGGCGCTGGCGGGGGTCCATGCCGTTGAAGGGCTCGTCGAGCAGCAGCACCGGCGGGTCGTGCACCAGCGCCGTGGCCATCTTGACCCGCTGCTTCATGCCCTTGGAGTAGGTGGCGACGCCCCGGTCGGCGGCGGCGGTCATCTCCACCACGTCCAGGGCGCGCCGGGCCGCGGCCTCGGGGTCGGGCAGCTGGTGGAGGCGGGCGTTGGCGAGGACGAAGTCCCACCCGGAGACCCCGTCGTACATGGCCTCCCGCTCGGGCACCAGGCCGATCCGGCGGTACACCTGCTCGTTGCGCCACACCGGCTCGCCGTCGAGGGTGACCGTGCCGGCGGAGGGGGCGAGGAAGCCGCCCATGAGGTTGATCAGGGTCGACTTGCCGGCGCCGTTGGGGCCGAGCAGGCCGGTGACCCCGGGCCCGATGGTCATCGTGACGTCGTTGACGGCGACGACGTTGCCGAACCACCGCGAGACCTGCGCCAGCTCCAGGACGCTCACGAGACCGACACCTTCCGGTAGCGCAGCACGAGCAGGACGTAGCAGGCGGCCACCAGGGCGAGCGCCACGGCGGCGAAGACCAGCGCGCCGGCGGTGCCGGGCGGGCCCGGCGGCAGCGTGGCCTCGGCGCCGAGCAGGGTCGCGGCGCCGTCGACGAGGGTGAACGGCTGCAGCAGCCCCGACCACCCGGCCGCCGTGTCGGCGCCGCGCTCCAGCGAGATGCCGAGCACCGCGGCCTGCACGCCGCTGAGCACGACGAGCACCGTGATGATCGCCGCCACGCCGAGGCCCCGCCGGGGCGTCGCGGCGGCCAGCACCAGGCCGACGCCCGCCAGCACGAGCGAGAGCACCACGGCCCCGGCCAGGGCCCGCGCCAGGTCGGGCAGCTGCTCGCGCAGCGGCATCTCGGCCAGCAGGGCCCCGGCCAGCAGCAGCAGCTGGGGCGCGGCGAGGAAGGCGAGCACCGCCAGCGCCAGGCCGGCGAACTTGGCCTGCACGTAGTCCACGCGCTGCATCGGGCGCGAGAAGTACAGGGAGACCACGCGGAAGCGCAGGTCGCGCGAGACGCTGGCCGGGGCCTGGGTGGCGACGAAGACGACGACGAGCGTGGCCAGCGTCGTCGAGTACGCGGTGTAGTTCAGCGGCAGCTGCGCGGCCCCGATCACCGAGGCGACGATGCTGACGATCACCGCCGGCAGGCACATCGCCGCCAGCAGCAGCACCGGGACGATCTTGGTGCGCCCCGCCCGGCCGAGGCCGTAGGCGCCGCGGGCGCTGTCGAGCAGCAGCGCCCGCTGCACGGCGCGCCGGCCCAGCCGCGGGCCGTCGTAGTGGCGGTAGCCGATGTCGTGGATGGCGTCGCGCTGCCCCGAGGGGGCGGGCACCGCCAGCCGCTCAGACGGTGCCGACACGCGCACCCACCTCCTGGTCGTCGTCGCTCGCCCGGACCGCCGGGCCCGGTGCGCCGGCCCCGGCCGCCGGCGGCGCGAACACCTCCGCCATCCGGTGCCGGCGCTGCTGCACCCGCACCAGGCCCAGGCCGAGGCGGGCGGCGCCGTCGCGGACGGCGTCGTAGGTGGCGTCGCCGGCCAGCTCCACCTCGAGCAGGCGCGACGCCGCACCGCCCGGGTGCACCACCACCCCGGCGTCGCGCAGCGCGCCCGCCAGCAGCTGGGCGCCGCGCCCGTCGCGGTCGCCGTCCTCGACCTCCACCACGAGCAGCGCGCTGGCCGCGGTCAGGTCGGCGGTCGACGTCGAGCGCAGCAGCCGGCCCCCGTCGACGACGACGACGGCGTCGCAGACCCGCTCGAGCTCGCCGAGCAGGTGCGAGGTGACCAGCACCGAGATGCCGAACTCCGTGCCGATCCGCCGCACCAGGCCGAGCATGTCGTCGCGGCCGGCCGGGTCGAGCCCGTTGGTCGGCTCGTCGAGCAGCACCAGCTGCGGGTCGTGCGCGAGGGCCTGCGCGAGCTTGACCCGCTGGCGCATGCCCGTGGAGTACCCGCCCATCGGCCGGTAGCGCTCCTCGTACAGGCCCACGTGCCGCAGGGTGTCGGCCGTGCGCTCACGGGCGGCCGTGGTCGGCAGCCCCGACATCCGCGCCATGTGGACGACGAACTCCGTCGCCGAGACGTCGGGCGGCAGGCAGTCGTGCTCGGGCATGTAGCCCACCCGGGCGCGGATCTCCTCGCCCTGCGTGGCGACGTCCAGCCCCAGCACGCTCGCCGTCCCGGAGGTGGCGGGCAGCAGGCCCAGCAGCACCTTGAGCAGCGTGGACTTGCCCGCCCCGTTCGCCCCGACCAGGCCGACCACGCCCGGGGCGACGTCGACGCTCAGGTCGTCGACGGCGGTGACCGGCCCGTAGCGCTTCGTCAGCCCCACCGTGGTGATCACAGCCTCGGACCCTAGCGGCGGCCGGGCCCCGCCCACAGGGGTGCGGGCCCCCGTGTCGGGCCGGGGGCGGGCCACACTGCGGGGGTGAGGATCGCCGTCGTGACCGCCCAGGCCGCCCGCGGCACCGACGAGGACGAGATGGCGCTGCTGGCGGCGCTGACCGCCCGCGGCGCGCGGGCCGAGGTGCTGGCCTGGGACGACCCGGCGGCGCCGTGGGCCGAGGCCGACGTGGCGGTGGTCCGCTCGGCGTGGGACTACGCGGGCCGCCGCGAGGAGTTCCTCGCCTGGGCCGAGCGCACCGCGGCGGTCACCCGGCTGCACAACGCACCCGCGGTGCTGGCCTGGAGCACCGACAAGACCTACCTGCGCACCCTCTCCGGCGCCGGCGTGCCCGTCGTCCCGACCACGTGGCTGCTCCCGGGCGACGACGCTGCGCTGCCCGCCCACGACGGCGAGCTGGTGGTCAAGCCGTCGGTCTCGGCCGGGGCCCGCGACACCGGGCGGTTCGGCCCCGACCCCGCGGGGCGCGCCGCGGGGGCCGCGCTCGCG
>CADCUY010000173.1 GCA_902806005.1 uncultured Quadrisphaera sp.
CCGGGAGCGCCCCCACGGCCGCGGCCGTGACCGGGTCGCCGGTGACGACCACCACGGCGCCCACGCGCGGGCACCCCCGCACGGCCGCCAGGCAGTCGAGGGCCACGGCCAGCGCCAGGCCCCCCGCCGCGAGCTCGCCGAGCCGGCTCTTGGCCCCCCGACCGCCCTTGACCGGCAGCACCAGGCCCCACCGCTGCTCCTCCGGGGTCTCGGCGCGCACCCGGTGATCGTGCCAGCCAGTAGCCTCCACGCTCGTGGCGCAGCAGCGCGGGGTCGGCCTCGCCTTCGCGGTGGCGGCGGCGGTGGTCCGCCCGCCGCTGCGGCTGCTCGCCTCGCGGCGCTGGAGGGGCGCCGAGCGGCTGCCCCGCGGCTCCGGCTTCGTCGTCGCGGCGAACCACATCTCCCACCTCGACCCGGTGACCCTGGCCGACTTCTCCCTCGCCCAGGGGCTGCGACCGAGCTTCTTGGCCAAGGCCTCGCTGTTCCGCGTGCCCGTGGTGGGCACCGCCCTGCGCCGCACCGCCCAGGTGCCCGTGCTGCGCGGCACCGCGGACGCCCGGCTGGCGCTCGCCGCGGGGGAGCAGCGGGTGCACGACGGCGGCTGCGTGGTCGTCTACCCCGACGGCACGATCACCCGCGACCCCGAGCTGTGGCCGATGCTCGGCAAGACCGGCGCCGCGCGCATCGCCCTGGCCACCGGCTGCCCCGTGGTGCCCGTCGCGCAGTGGGGCCCGCACCTGCTGGTGCCCCGGCACGGCCGCCCCCGGCTGCGCCCGCGCCCGTGCCTGCAGGTGCTCGTGGGGGAGCCGGTCGACCTCGACCGCTTCCGGGGCCGTCCCCTGGACGCCGGGGTGCTCCAGGGGGCCACCGCCGCGATCGTCGACGCCGTCGTGGCGCTGCTGGAGCAGCTGCGCGACGAGCACGCCCCCGCCCGGTGGGACCCCGTCACCGACAGCCGCCGGCAGGTGGCCCCGTGAGCGAGGTGGCGCCGTGAGCGCGCGGGCCGACCGCGTCGCGGTGCTCGGCGCGGGCAGCTGGGGCACCACCTTCGCGCAGGTGCTCGCCGACGCCGGCGCCGAGCGGGTCACCGTGTGGGCCCGCCGCCCCGAGGTCGCCGGCGGCATCGCCCAGCGGCGCGAGAACCTCACCTACCTGCCGGGCGTGCACCTGCCCGCCCAGCTGACGGCCACCGCCGACCCCGCCGCGGCGCTCGCCGGCGCGGGCGTGGTGGTGCTGGCGGTGCCCGTGCAGCAGCTGCGGGCCACCCTGGCGGCCCACGCCGGCGCGGTCGAGGACGGCGCGGTGGTGGTCAGCCTGCTCAAGGGCCTCGAGGCCGGCACCCACCGGCGGGTCTCCGAGGTGGTCGCCGAGGTGCTGCCCGGCCACCCGCTCGCCGTGGTCTCGGGCCCCAACCTGGCCCGCGAGATCGCCGAGCGCCGGCCCTGCGCCACGGTGGTCGCCAGCACCGACCCCGCCGTCGCCGACCGCGTGGCCGCGGCGTGCACCACCGGCTACTTCCGGCCCTTCACCGCCACCGACGTCGTCGGCGTGGAGGTCTGCGGGGCGGTGAAGAACCTGCTGGCCGTGGCGGTGGGGCTCGCCGAGGGCCTCGGGCTGGGCGACAACGCCAAGGCCTCGGTGGTGGCCCGCGGGCTGGTGGAGACCTCCCGCCTGGTGGTCGCCCTCGGGGGCTCCGCCGCCACCGTGGCCGGCCTCGCCGGCGCCGGCGACGCCTTCGCGACCTGCTCGAGCCATCTCAGCCGCAACCACCGCCTGGGCTACGGCCTCGCCCAGGGCCGCTCCCTGGCCGACGTCCTCGACCACCTCGGCGGCACCGCGGAGGCCGTCGCGACGTCCACGTCCGTCTCCGAGCTCGCCGCCGGCCTCGGGGTGCCGATGGCGGTGGTCGAGCAGGTCAGCGCCGTCCTGCACGCGGGCCGCCACCCCCGGGTGGCCGCGGAGCACCTGCTCTCCCAGCCGGTGCGCCCCGACGGGACCTGACCGGTGCGCCACGGGCTCGACGGGTGGGCCGCCTTCGCCGCGGTGCCGCTGGCGGCCGCGCTGCTCGACGCCGACCTCCTCCTGGTGGAGGTCACCGACGCGTTCTGCGCCATCACCGGCCGGCGGCCCGAGGACCTGCGCGGGCGCCGCCTCTTCGACGCCTTCCCCTCCGCGGACGCGGCGGGCGCGGACGGGGGCACCCGGTACGAGGCCGCCCTGCGCGAGGTGCTCGCCACCGGGGAGCCCGGCCCGGCGAGGCTGCTCCAGTACGCCATCGCCTCGCGCGACGACCCCGCGCGCTTCGAGGAGCGGTGGTGGAGCTCCGCCCTCCACCCGGTGCGGGCCGCGGACGGGACGGTCGCGGGCGTCCTCAGCGTCGTCATCGACGTCACCGAGAGCCTGCACGCCCAGACCGCCGCCGAGGAGCGGCTGCAGTCGGCCACCCTCGCCCAGCAGGCCGCCGACCGGCGCCTGAGCGGGCTGGCCGACGTCGCGCTGGCCCTGGTGCGCGCGGAGACCGTCGACGAGCTCACCGCGGTGGTCACCGACCGGGGCCTGTCGGTGCTGGGCGCCGACGGCGGGGCCGTGGCCGTGCGCGTCCCCGACGACCCGGACGTCCTGGAGGTCACGACCACCTCCGGCTTCGGCGCCCGGGCCCAGCGCGGCGACGTGCGCCTGCCCCTGCGCGGTCCCCTGCCGGCGTGCGTGGCGGCGGCCACGGGGCGCCGCGTGCTCCTGGCCGACCGCGACGCCTCGCTGCGCTTCACCCCGCAGATGGAGCAGGCGATGGCCGCCACGGGCTCGCAGGCCTTCGCCAGCGTGCCGCTGGTGGTCGCGGAGCGCGCCCTCGGGTCGCTGACGGTCGGCTGGCGGGCGCCGCAGACCTTCGCCCCCCGCGACGTCGGGCTCATCGACGCCTTCGCCGCGCAGTGCGCGCAGGCCCTCGACCGCATCCTCGAGCGCGACGCCGAGCGCGCGTCCGCGACGTCCGCCCGCCGGATGTCGGAGGCGCTGCAGCGCTCGCTGCTGACCGACCCGCCGCAGCCCGACCACCTGCAGATCGTCGTGCGCTACCAGCCGGCGGTCGACGACGCCCAGGTGGGCGGCGACTGGTACGACGCGTTCATCACCCGCACGGGCGCCACCTCCGTGGTCATCGGCGACGTCGCCGGCCACGACCGCGACGCGGCCGCCGCGATGGGCCAGGTGCGCAACCTGCTGCGGGGCATCGGCTACGCGATCGGCCAGCCGCCGGCGGCGGTGCTCAGCGAGCTCGACCGCGCGCTGCGCGACCTGGCGGTGCCGGCGCTGGCGACCTGCCTGCTCGCCCAGCTGCACCAGGACGCCGCCGACCTCGGGGCCGGACGGCGGGTGCTGGTGTGGTCGAGCGCCGGCCACCCCCCGCCGCTGCTGCTGCGCCCCGACGGGCGCGCCGAGCTGCTGCGCACCGAGCCCGACCTGCTGCTGGGCCTGGAGCCGGAGACCGGGCGCGCCGACCACGAGCTCGCCCTCGAGGACGGGACGACGGTGCTGCTGTACACCGACGGCCTGGTCGAGCGCCGCCGCACCTCCCTCGACGAGGGCCTGGCGTGGCTGGCCGGCGCCGGCGCGCGCCTGGCCGGGCTGCCGCTGGACGAGCTGTGCGACGCGCTGCTCGCCGAGCTGCCCGACGGCGTCGACGACGACGTGGCGCTGGTCGCCGTCCGCGTGCACCCGCAGGACCGGCCCCGACCGGCCGAGGCGGGCCCCGAGGCGCTGCCCGGCGACGAGGACCCCGACCTGCGCTGAGCGCGGCCGGCCCCGCCCCGCGCGGGCGCTCAGCGCGCGACGGCGTCCAGGGCCCGCGCCAGGTCGGCCCACAGGTCCTCGACGTCCTCGATGCCCACCGAGAGGCGCACCAGGTGCTCGGGCACCGTGGGCGGCTCCGCGGGGATGCGCCGCCGGCGCTCCAGCAGCGACTCCACCCCGCCCAGGCTCGTCGCGGGCACCCACAGCCGGGTGCCGGCGACGAGCGCGTCGGCCGCGGCCGCGCCGCCGCGCACCTCGATCGAGACGATCGTGCCGGGCCCGTCCATCTGCGCCGCCGCGCGCGCGTGCCCGGGGTCGCCCGGCAGCCCGGGGTAGCGCACCCGCTCCACCGCGGGGTGGTCGAGCAGCCGCTGCGCCAGCACCTGGGCGCTGGCCTGGGCGCGCTCGACCCGCAGGGCCAGGGTGCGCACGCCGCGCAGCGCCAGCCAGGCCTCGAACGGGCCCGGGATGCCGCCGCGCACCGTGCGCTGGCGCTGCAGCCGGGCGTGCAGCCCGGGGTCGCGGGTGACCGCCGCGCCGAGGACGACGTCGGAGTGCCCGGCCAGGTGCTTGGTCACCGAGTGCACGACGACGTCGGCGCCGAGGTCGAGCGGGCGCTGGAGCAGCGGCGTCGCGAAGGTGTTGTCGGCCACCGAGGTCATCCCGCGCTCGCGGGCCGCGGCGCACAGCACGGCGATCTCGGCGACGTCGAGCAGCGGGTTGCTGGGCGACTCCACCCACAGCAGCCCGCCCTCGGCGCCGTCCAGGGCCGCCAGCACCGCCGCGGTGTCGGCCAGGGGCACCCGGCGCACGACGACGCGGCCGAGGGCGGCCAGGTCGTCGAGCAGGGCCAGGGTGGTGTTGTACGCCCCGTCCGGGGCCACCACGACGCCCCCGGCCGGCGCGAGCTCCAGGGCCGCGGAGATCGCCGCCATCCCCGAGGAGAAGGCCAGGGCCGACCCGCCCTCGAGGCCGCCGACCGCCTCCTCGAGGGCCTCCCAGGTGCGGTTGCCGGTGCGGGCGTAGCCGCGCGCCTCCGGGTCGGGCGAGGCGACGTAGGTGGACGACAGGGAGATCGGCGGCCCGACCTCGGCGTCCGGCTCCCGCGCCGGGCGGCCGGCGGTGACCGCGCGCGTGCTCGGGGCCCAGGGGCGGGCGTCGTCGGCGGGCGGGGTGCTCACGCGTGCAGCGTAGGGACCGCGCCGGCCCGGGCTCGCCCGACGGGCGCCGGGGCCAGCCGCTAGCGTCGCGCGAGTGGCTGACGACGCTGACGACGCCCAGGTCCCCGACCGCTCCGCCCTCGCGCAGCCGGGGCGGGCCCGCCCGCGGGTGGCCGTGGTCTTCGGCGGCCGCTCGGGGGAGCACGCGATCAGCTGCGCCACCGCCGCCGGGGTGCTCGCTGCGCTGGACCGCGAGCGCTGGGACGTCGTGCCGCTCGGCATCACCCGCACCGGGCGGTGGGTGCTGGCCGCGGACGACCCGGAGCGCTGGCGGATCACCGGAGGCGCGCTGCCCGAGGTGACCGCCGGCGACGGCCCCGGGGTGCTGGTGCCGACCTCCACGGACACCCGCGACCTGGTGGTGCTCGAGCCCGGGGCGGTGCCGTCGGTGCTCGGCGCGGTCGACGTGGTGCTGCCCCTGCTGCACGGCCCCTACGGCGAGGACGGCACCCTCCAGGGCCTGCTCGAGCTGGGGGACGTGCCCTACGCCGGGTCGGGGGTGCTGGCCTCGGCCCTGGGCATGGACAAGCACGTGATGAAGACGGTGCTCGCCGGCGCGGGCGTCGACGTGGTGCCGTGGGTGCTGGTGACCGCGCGCGACTGGGCCCGCGACCCCGCGGCGGCCGCCGAGCGCGTCGCGGGCCTGGGCTGGCCGGTGTTCGTCAAGCCCGCCCGCGCCGGCTCCAGCCTCGGCATCAGCAGGGTGACCGGGCCCGAGGGCCTCGCCGCGGCGGTCGCCGAGGCGCAGCGCCACGACCCCCGGGTCGTCGTCGAGGCGGCGCTCGCCGGGGCCCGCGAGCTCGAGTGCGGGGTGCTGCAGGAGCTCGACGGCACCGCGTCGGCGTCGGTGCCCGGCGAGGTGGTGCTGGCCGAGGGCCGCTTCTACGACTTCGAGGCCAAGTACCTCGACGACGGGGCCGCGGCGCTGGTGTGCCCGGCGCAGCTGCCGGACGGCGTCGCCGAGCGGGTCCGCGCGCTGGCCGTCGCGACCTTCGAGGCGATCGGGTGCGAGGGCCTGGCGCGGGTCGACCTCTTCCTCACCGGCGACGGGCGCCTGGTGGTCAACGAGATCAACACCATGCCCGGCTTCACCCGCAGCTCGATGTACCCGCGGCTGTGGGCGGCCAGCGGCGTCGACTACCCCGCGCTGGTCGACCGCCTGCTCGAGCTGGCCCTGGCCCGGCCGGCGGGCCTGCGCTGAGCGCCCCTCACACGCACGCGGCGGTCGACCGCGCGAGGGCCGCGGCCGGCGCCACCTCGTCGAGGATCGTCGCCGGCAGCGGGGTGCCCTCCGCGGTGGGCACCACCAGCTCCAGGGCCGGCTCGCGCCCGTAGGTGGTGTACGTCGTGGAGGCCTCGCCGGGCACCACGACCCAGTCGATGACCAGTCCGTCGGCGGTCTCGACCCCGAGGCACCGCTCCTCGGTGGGGCCCAGGGGCTCCACCCCGCAGCGCAGCACCACCGCGGGGTCGCCCCACGCCGAGGCCGCCTGCGCGGTGGTCTCGCGCGGCTCCAGGCCCGCGAGGTCCTCGGGGACCGCGCCGAGCACCGCAGCGCACGCCGGGTCGGCGGCGCCCGGCGCCGGGGCGACCGAGACCGCGGAGGCGCACCCGGCGAGCAGCGCCGCCGGGGCCAGCAGCCCGGCCGCGGCGAGGGGGAGCCGGCGCGGGGTCACCCCGGGATGATGGTGCACGTGACCGTGCGGGTGATGCCCGGGACGCCCGCGATCCGCTCGGCCACCAGCGGCCCCAGCTCGTCGATGGCGGCCACCCGCACGCGCACCACCACGTCGTAGGGCCCGGTGACGCTCTCGGCCAGCGAGACCCCCGCCAGCGACGCGAGCGCCGCGGAGACCTGCCCGGCGCGCCCGACGGCGGTCTGCACCAGCACGTACGCCTCGACCACGCGGGCCCCCCTCGCGCGCTGCGCTGCGCGCCACTGCTCCTCGGCCGCCCCCGGCCAGGGCCCCGGGCGCCACGGTAGCGTCCGCGAGGTGGTCGAGCGCATCCCCGGTGACGGCCCCTTCCCGCCGCCCGGGTCCGGCCGGCGGCTGGGCGACCTCGGCGAGGCGGGGGTGCTCGCGCGGATCCTGCCCCTGGCGCCGACCGGGGGCGCCACGCTGCTCGGGCCGGGCGACGACGCCGCGGTGGTCGCCGCCCCGGACGGCCGGGTGGTCGCCACGGCCGACGTGCTGGTCGAGGGACGCGACTTCCGCCTCGACCTGTCCACCGGCGAGGACGTCGGCTGGAAGGCCGCGGCGCAGAACCTCGCCGACGTCGCGGCGATGGGGGCCCGGCCCACCGGGCTGCTGGTCTCCGTGGCCGCGCCGCCCGCGCTGGACGTCGCCTGGCTGGAGGACCTGGTGCGCGGGATCGCGGCCTGCTGCGCGGGCACCGGGGCGGGCCTGGTGGGCGGCGACCTGTCGTCGGCGGAGGAGGTGGTCGTGGCGGTGACGGCGCTCGGCGACCTCGCCGGCCGCGCTCCCGTGCTGCGCAGCGGCGCACGGCCGGGCGACGTCCTGGCGCACGCGGGGGTGCTCGGGCACTCGGCCGCGGGGCTCGACCTGCTGCTCGCCAGGCGCGCCGGCGCCGGGCCCGGGGCGGT
>CADCUY010000174.1 GCA_902806005.1 uncultured Quadrisphaera sp.
CTGGGCCACCACCGCGGTGCCGCCGGCGATGCCGGCCTCCGCGCCGGTCACCCCGGCGGTGTGGGCGAAGACGACGAGCATGAGGACCGCGCCCGCCCCGCCCACACCGAGGGAGAGCAGCCGGGCCTGCGTGCGCTTGCCCTGCCCGGTCTCGCGCACCAGCTCGAGCACGTAGCCCTGCCAGTCGCGCACCAGGCGCTCGACGTCCAGGCTCACCCGCGCCGGGAGCCGCGGGTCGGTGGCCTCGCGCGGCGCGGCGGCCAGCACCGCGTCGCCCTCGGGGCTGGCGCGCCAGCGCAGCAGCGACTCCTCGCGGGCGTCGGCCGCGGTGTCGACCACCAGGGCCGCGACGCCGGTGGTGAGGGCCTCGTCGAGCCGGCGCACCGGCGGCGGGCGGTCGCGCAGGAAGTCGGCGATCCGGTCGCGGGCCCGGCCCACCGCCGACTGCAGGGAGCGCATGAACTCGCCGGTGCCCACGAACTCCTGCCAGCGGGCCAGCACCTCCCCGCGCAGCAGGGTGCCGTCGGTCAGCTGCTCCGACAGCGACTGCACGTGGTCGGCGTAGACCTCGTCGAGCTCGGCGCGCAGCCCCTCGACGGCGCCCACCTGCGCCGTCGCGGCGTCGGCGAGGCGGGCCACCCGACCGGTCAGCGAGGTGAGCGCCCCGGCGAGGGTGCGCCGCACGACGACGTCGCGGTGGCGGGCGTCGGAGCCGACCAGGCCGAGCCACCCGCGCAGCGGCGCGACGACCTCGGCGGGCAGCAGCCCGTCGTGCAGGTCGGTCTCGGGCAGCACGAACAGCGGCGCGGACGCCAGCCCGGCCTCGGCGAGCAGGCGCACCAGGTCGCTGCGCACCTCCTCCAGCACGCTCGGCGGGTCGGTGGGCACCCGGTCGAGCACGATCGCCACCGCCGTGCCGCGCTCGACGGCGCCGGCGAGCACCTCCCACGGCACCGCGTCGCCGTAGCGCGAGGCGGTGGTGACGAAGACCCACAGGTCGGCGGCGCCGAGCAGCTGGCCGGCGAGGTCGCGGTTGGCCTCGACGACGGAGTCGATGTCGGGGGCGTCGAGCAGCGCGAGCCCCGCGGGCAGGGCGGGCTCGGCGACGAGGAACAGGCCGCTGCCGCCCGCGACCCGCTGGTCGGGGGCCGTGCCGGTGGTGCGGGCGAGGCCGGGCAGCACCTCGAGGCTGGTGAACCAGGCGCGGTCGGCGGGGTGGTGGGCCAGCGTCGGCTGGCGGGTGGTGGGCCGCAGGACCCCCGACTCGCTGACCCGGTGGCCGACCACGGAGTTCACCAGGGTGGACTTGCCCGCCCCGGTCGAGCCGCCGACCACGGCCAGCAGCGGGGCGTCGAGGCGGCGCAGGCGCGGGAGCAGGTGGTCGTCGAGCTGGTCGACCATGGCGCTGCGGGCTGCGCGCGCGGCGCCCGCGCCGGGGGTGGGCAGCGGCAGGTCGAGGGTGACCAGGTCGGACCGCAGGCGCTCCAGGGAGGTGAGCACGGCCTCCTCGGCCGGGTCGCGCGGGGGTGGCGGCGGCACCGCGATGGACGGGGTGGGCGCGGTGTCGGGTGCGACGACGGCCTCCGTGGCGGGCCCGTCGCCGGACGGCCGCGCGGGCACGACGGCGCCCGGTTCGGCGTCTCTGGCGGGCTCCATGGCGCCGATCCTGCCGTCAACGGGCCCTGGTGTGCGACCGGGCGGCCCCCCGGCCGTGGCCGCGACCGCCGTCGTCAGGCCCGCGGGAGGGCCGCTGCGGTACCGTGCGGGCGCTCCCGCCCGCGCTGGACGCCGGCCCCCGTAGCTCAGTGGATAGAGCGACAGACTTCTAATCTGTTGGCCGCTGGTTCGAATCCAGCCGGGGGCACCTGGTTGCTGCAGTGCTTCGGCTCGTGCTTGCCGGGTGAGCGTCGGGTGATGGGTGACACCACCTCGGTGCCCGTCACGCTGGGGGTCTTCTCGTCCTCCTCGGACTGACCTACCGCCTCAGCGGGGGTCGGGACGTGCCGATCGAGGACATCGCGTTCGGCCTGGCCGTCGACGGGGCCCTCGCGGGCGTGATCTCCGTTCGTGGACCGGTGACCGGACCCGTCCCAAGGACGTGGTGTGCGGCCGTCGCCGCCCGCCTGCGTGTGCGGCAGCGACTCGGCGGTCGTCTTCACGACACCGACGAGCCCACTG
>CADCUY010000175.1 GCA_902806005.1 uncultured Quadrisphaera sp.
CGACCACGGTGCCGGTCGAGCCGTACGCGCCGGTGTCGTGGCGCACCAGGTCGGTGTCGGACTGGGCGAGCACCACCGCGGCCGGCGGGAGGCCGAGGGCCGCCGCGGCCAGCTGCACGTGCACCGTGGAGGTGCCGTTGCCGAACTCCGCGGTGCCCACCGAGACGCGCACCCGGGCCCGGCCGGTGCCGGGGTCGGCCACCAGGGCGGCCCGGGCGTGCGCGTGGTGCCCGCGCGGCGGCGCCGTGTCGATCATGGCCAGGGCCATCCCCTCCCCCACCAGCCAGCCGGGCGGCGCCACCCGCGCCGCCACCGCGCGGTCGCGGGCCATGGCGGCGTCGACCAGGTCGAGGCACTCGTCGAGCCCGTAGGAGCCGTACTCCACGTCGCGCGACTCGTCGGAGGTCGACGTCATCGGGTCGCCCGGGACGACGACGTTGCGCCGCCGCAGCTCGTAGGGGTCGATCCCGAGGGCCCGGGCCAGCTCGTCGAGGGCCGACTCGACGGCGAAGACCACCTGGCTCAGCCCGTAGCCGCGGAAGGCGCCGGCCGGCGGGGTGGTGGTGTAGACCGCCCACCCGTCGACGGCCTTGTTCGCGCACCGGTAGACCCCCAGGCTCTCGCCGCAGCCGTGGAAGAGCACCCCGGCCGCGTGGCCGCCGTAGGCCCCGGTGTCGGAGACCACCCGCAGCCGCACCGCGGTGAGCACCCCGTCGCGCCGCGCCCCCACCGTCACCTCCACGCTCATCGCGTGCCGGGTGGTCGTGGCCGCGAACTGCTCGGCGCGGGTCAGCTCGCACCGCACCGGGCGGCCGGTGCGCAGGGCGGCGAGGGCGACGACGTCCTCGACGACCATCTCCTGCTTGCCGCCGAAGCCGCCGCCGACGCGCTCGGCGACCACCCGCACCCGCGCGGGGGCCAGGCCGAGCACCCGGGCGAGGGCGTCGCGGGTCAGGAACGGCACCTGGGTGGAGGTGCGCACCACCAGCCGGCCCCCGTCGCGCGGGTCGCCCTCGGTCCACGCGGTGGCCGCGAGGGTCTCCAGGGCGGCGTGGGCCACCCGCTGCGAGCGGTAGGTGCCGGTGTGCACCGCGTCGGCCTCGGCCAGGCCCGCGGCGACGTCGCCGAGCTCGCCGTGCACCTCGGCGGCGACGTTGCGCGCCGGGTCGGCGATCCGCGAGCGCTCGCCCTTGTCGCCGTGCACCGCCGGCGCGCCGGGCGCCATCGCGGCCTCCGCGTCGAGCACCGGCTCCAGCACCTCGTCGCCGACCGCCAGCGCCGCGGCGCCGGCGCGGGCGGCGCCCTCGGACTCGGCCACGACCGCGGCGACCCGCTGGCCCGCGAACCGCACCACGCGGTCGAGCAGCAGGGTGTCGTCGGGGTCGTCGGTGCGGTGCTCGTGGCGGGCCGAGGAGTACAGCACCCCCGGGTCGTCGTCCGGGGTCAGCACGGTCACCACGCCGGGCACGGCCAGCGCGGCGGCGGCGTCGACGGCGAGCACCCGGGCGTGGGCGTGCGGGGACCGGGCGAGCACCAGGTGCAGCAGGCCCGCGCGCGAGGGCTCGTCGGGCGGGTCGTCGAGGGTGAACCGGGCGGCGCCGGTGACCACGGCGGGCCCCGCCGGGGCGGCGACCGAGCGGCCGACGGGGCTCCCGGCGCCGGCCTCGTCGGCGGTGAGCACGGTGCGCCGCCCGCAGACCGCGTCGCGGACCGAGCGGTAGCCGGTGCACCGGCACAGGTTGCCCTTGAACGCGCGCGGCAGGTCGGCGCGCTGGTCGTCGTCGAGGGCCGCGGCGGTCATGACCATGCCGGGGGTGCAGAAGCCGCACTGGAAGCCCTGGGCGGCGACGAACGCCTCCTGCACCGGGTGCAGGGCGCCGGGGCCGCGGTCGGCGGCGGTCGCGGCCAGGCCCGCGGCCGTGGTGACCGCGCGGCCCTGGGCGCGGGCCGCGGGGGTGATGCAGCTGTGCACCGCGGCGCCGTCGAGGTGCACGGTGCACGCGCCGCAGTCGCCGGCGTCGCAGCCCTTCTTCACGGCGGTGGCCCCGCTCTCGCGCAGCCAGGTGCGCAGGCACTGGCCGGGGCGGGGCGTCCCCTCCACGGCCGGCCGTCGACGGTGGTGCTCACGCGCGCTCCCCCGCGGACGGAGCGGCGGGCGCGGCGCTGCCCGGGGAGGC